>NZ_OZ060924.1:300000-459102 GCF_964059955.1 Sodalis-like secondary symbiont of Drepanosiphum platanoidis | reverse complement strand
ATATTATACATTTAATTTATTAATTTTATATATAATTTATTAAATATATAAATATTAATTAATAATTAATTCATTATATAAAATAATATTTTTTATTAAAAAATATATTTTTCTTAATTTTATTTATTAAATTTTTTATAAAAAATCAATAAAATATAAAATTTATATTAAAATATTAAAAATTTTATAAAAATAATATTTTTTATGTTAAAATAATAAAATATTTTATTTATTATTAATAAATTTTAAATATATTAAATATTAATTTTTTAAAAAATTTAATAAATTAAAATTAAATAAAATTTTTTAAAATTTATATAACTTTTAAATGATTATTTAATATGTCAATTATTATTTTTATAATGGGTCCAACAGCATCTGGAAAAACTTCTTTATCAATAAAATTATTTCAATATTTACCTATAGAAATTATTAGTGTTGATTCAGCTCTTGTTTATAAATATATGAATATTGGAACAGATAAACCAAGTAATTTAATACTTAAAAAATATCCACATCATTTAATAAATATACGTGATCCATTAAATTCATATTCAGTATCAGAATTTTATAATGATTCTTTAAATAAAATTAAATATATTATTTCAAAAGGAAAAATTCCACTTTTAGTAGGTGGAACAATGCTTTATTTTAAAATTTTATTAGAAGGTATATCTCCATTACCTAAATCAAATTTATATATTAGAAATATAATTAAATATAAAAAAAAAATATTAGGATTAAAATTTTTACATAATAAATTAAAACTTATTGATCCAAAATCTGCAAATAAAATTCATGTAAATGATTCTCATAGAATTATAAGAGCTTTAGAAGTATATATTTTATCTAAAAAAACTTTAACAGATTTTTATAAATTATCTAAAAAAAAATTACCATATAAAGTATTTCAATTTATCATATTTCCAGTAAATAAAATTGATTTAAAATCTTCTATTAAATATAGATTTTATAGAATGTTAAGTAATGGATTTAAAGATGAAGTAATATCTTTATTTAATAGAGGAGATTTAAATTTATCTTTACCATCTATGAAATGTGTAGGATATAAACAAATGTGGGAATATTTATCTGGTACAAAAACTTATAATAATATGATTAAATCAGTAATTAATTCAACATATAGAATTTCTAAAAATCAAATTACATGGATAAAAAATTGGAAAAATGCATACATTCTTAAATCAAATGAATCTAAAAAGCATATTAAAAATATATTATCAATAATAAAAAATTAAATTAAAAATATATTTTAAATAAAATATTTATAATTTTATATATTTTTATATAAAAAATAAAATTTTCTATATTTTATATAAAAATTTTAATATTTTTTAAACAAATTATATTTAATAATTTAAATTAAAATATTAATTAATATTAATTTATTTTAAAAATATTTATTTTTGTAAATTTTATTTAAATAAAATATATAATATTTAAATAAATATTTAAAATAGGAAAATATATGTTATTTATTAAAATTATTAAAAATAAATATAATTTTTGTAAAAAAAAAATTTTTTATAAAACTTTTTTTAAAAAAAATATAAAAAATTTTTATAAAATTATTTATATAATAATAAAAAATTTTTTTAATAAAAATAAAAAAAATAAATTTGATAAAAATAAAAATAAATATTTTTTTAAAAAAATACTAATATCTATTTTTTTATTATGGATTATAAGTGGTTTTTTTATTGTTAAAGAGACAGAAAAAGCTATTATATTACGTTTAGGTAAATTTTATAATATAAATTGTTCTGGTTTAAATTGGAAAATTACTTTTATTGATACAGTAATTATTGCAAATATAAAATCATTAAATACTATAAAAATATCTGATAAAATATTAACATATGACAAAAATTTAATAAACATTAAAGTTAATATACAATATTACATTAATGATTTAAAAAATTATTTATTTAATGTAGCAAATATAGAAAAAAGTTTAAAAAATACCTCTTATAGTGCAATAAGAAGTATTTTAGCAAAATATAATATTTTTAATATTTTAAAAAAAAATTCTATAATTATACAAAATAAAATTTTATTCAAAATTAAAAAAATAATTAAACCATATAATATGGGAATTTCTGTTATTAATGTTTTTTTTATAGAAAAAAATATTCCAAAAAAAATAAATAAATCTTTTAATAAAGCTATTAATTCATTTGAAAAAAAAAATAAATACATAAATCAAGTAAGAAAAATTTTTTATAAAGAAAAAATAAAAACTAAAGAAAAAGCTAAAAATATTTTAGAAAAAGTAAAAAATTATAAAAAAAAAGAAATATTAAAAGCAAAAATAGAAATTATAAAATTTATAAAAATTTTACCAGAATATAACAAATTTCCTTATTTAACAAAAAAAAGAATTTATATTGATACAATAGAAAAAATATTAAGTAATAATAATAAAATATTTATTCATAAATCATTAAAAAATGATATTTTTATTCTTCCATCAAAAATTTTATTAAATAAAAATTTAAATATTAATTTTATAAAAAATATATGTAATAAAAAAAATAAGAATATTTTATTTTTTAATTAAATTAATTTTAATAAAATATTTATTTATAATTTTTTAGTAAAAATCATTTTAATAAATAAAAGAGAAAAATATAAAAAATGATAAAATTCTTATTACCTATTTTTATAATTATATATTTTATAATTAATTCATTTATTTTTATAATACCTGAAGGATATTGTGGAATAATATTGCGTTTTGGAAAACCTTTAGAACATAAATTTAAACCATTAATTTATAAATCTGGTTTACATATAAAAATACCATTTATAGATTTTATTAAAAAAATTGATTCAAGAATTCAAACTACAGAAGATAAATTAAATAATTTTATTACTTTAGATAATAAAAAAATAATTATAGATTATTATATTAAATGGAAAATTTTTAATTTTAATAAATATTATGTTTTAACTAATGGAGGAAATATATCTCAAGTAGAATTTTTTTTAAAAAAATATATATATAATATATTATATAAAGAAATAAAAAAAAATAAAATAAAAAATATTATTTTAAATAAAAATAATAATATTATTAATAATTTTTTATCTAAAAAAAATATTAAATATAAATATTTTAACAATTTTAAAAAAAAATCTTATATATTTAAAAAATATATTTTTTTAAAAAATATAAAATCTTTAGGAATAAAAATAATTGATTTTCGTTTAAAAAAAATTTATTTTTCAGATAAAGAATCTAAGATTTTTTATAAAAAAATGAATTATAGATTTAAATCTATTTATAAAAAAAATATATATAAGGGAAAAAAAGAATATGAAAAAATTAAAAATTCAACATATAAAAATATAAAAAAAATTTTAAATGAAGTAGAAAAAAAATCTATATTAATTCGTAGTAAAGCAGATTTAAAAATATCAAAAATATATTCATATGCTTTAAAAAAAAATCCAGAATTATTTTTATTTCTTAAAATTATAAAAGTTTATAAAAAAAGCTTTCTTAAAAAGAGGAATCTTATTATATTAAAATCTGAAAAAAATTTTTTAAATTTATTGAATTAATAAATATATGTTTATTTTAAAATAAATAATTAATTTTTTATTAAAAAAATTTTATTTATATTTAAATTTTAATTATTTATATAATTTTTTTATTTTTATATAAAAATATAAATATTTAAATAAATAATAATTAACATTTAATTTTAATTTATATTAAAATAATATTTATGAATTAATAAAAAATAAAAAATAATAAATAATAATTTTATAAAAATTTTATATAATTTTTTAAAAATAAGGAGAAAAATGTTACAAAATTTTTTTAAAAATAAAGAAAAAAAAAAATACAAATTTTCTATTCTTAGTAAAGAATATATTTTATTTTTTTTATTTAAAATAAAAAAGGTTATTCATCAATCTAAATTAGCTAAAAAATTAAATATATATGGAAAAAAAAATTTAGAAAATTTAAAAAATTATTTAAAATCAATGTCTAAAAATAAAGAAATTATTATTTTTAATAAAAAAATATATTTATCAAAAAAATTAAAATTATTCCAAGGAATAATTATAAGTAATCCTAATGGTTTTGGTTTTTTAAAAATAAAAAATGAAAAAAAAGATTATTATTTATCTTCAAATCAAATGAAAAAAGTTATACATGGAGATGAAGTTTTAGCTAGAAAAAAAAATAATAATAATGAAAAAAAAGAAGCATGTATTTTATATATAATTAAACAACAAAATGATCCAATTGTTGGTAAATTTATTTTAAATAAAAATAATTCATTTGTTATACCTAAAGATAATAGATTTAACTTTAAAATTTTTATAAATTTTAAACAATATAAATATATAAAAAATAATTCAATAGTATCAGTAAAATTAATAAATAGAAATTATAATATTAAAAAATTATATGGAAAAATTATCAAAATATTAGGATATAAAAATAATATAAATACTATAATCAATATATTATTATATATAAATAATTTTTCTAAAGATTGGCCTAAAAATATAGATAAGCAAAATATTAATTTTTCAAAATTTGTTACTCCTAAAGAAATAAAAATAAGAAAAGATCTTAGA
This sequence comes from Sodalis-like secondary symbiont of Drepanosiphum platanoidis, assembly GCF_964059955.1. GTDB lineage: Bacteria > Pseudomonadota > Gammaproteobacteria > Enterobacterales > Enterobacteriaceae. The sequence continues at coordinate 454,482 of NZ_OZ060924.1, read as the reverse complement.
AATTTACCATTAATTACTATAGATGATGATTTATCACATGATTTAGATGATGCAGTATTTTGTAAAAAAAACAAAAATAATTCATGGAATTTATTAGTAGCTATTTCAGATGTTAGTTACTATGTTAGAGAAAATACTTTATTAGATAAAGAAGCTTTTAATAGATCTACATCTTTATATTTAAGATCTAAGGTAATTCCTATGCTTCCTTCAATACTTTCTAATAACCTTTGTTCACTTAATCCTAAAATTGATCGTTTGTGTATTGTATGTGAAATGATTATTTCTAATAAAGGAATTATCATTTCTTATAAATTTTATGAAGCTGTAATAAATTCTCATGCTAAATTAAGTTATAGTAAAGTTTCACAAATATTAAAAAATAAAAAAATTTTTTATAAAAACAAAAATTTAACTAATTCATTAATAAATTTATATTCTTTATATAAAATTTTAAAAAAAGCACGTGAATTACGAGGAGGAATTTTTTTTGATAAAATAGAATCTAACTTTATTTTTAATTCTGATTATACAATTAATTCTATTAAAAAAAAATTTCGTACTAAAGCTCATAAAATTATAGAAGAATGTATGATTTTAGCAAATATATCTGCATCATATTTTATTTCTAAATATAAAAATCCTGCTATTTATCGAATACATGAAGAACCTTCTAAAGAAAATATTTTTATATTAAAAAATATTCTTAAAAGATTTAATCTAAAATTAGAAGGTGGAGATAATCCTAAATCTAAAGATTTTTTTAATATAATTAAATTAATTTCTAATAGAAAAGATAAAGATATTTTATATCTTATTATTCTTAGATCTATGAAACAAGCTATTTATGATGTAAATAATATAGGACATTTTGGTTTATCTTTAAAATCTTATACACATTTTACTTCACCAATAAGACGTTATTCTGATTTAATAATTCATAGAATAATTAAATATAATATTTTTATTCATAAAAAATTAAAATTTAATAATTTAAATGGTGCAAAAAATTATTCTTTAGAAGAAATGTTAAAAATTTCTCAACAATGTTCTTTTAAAGAAAGATCTGCAGATATAATTTCTAGAAATGTTGATGATTGGTTAAAATGTAATTTTATGAAAAAATATATTGGAAATATTTTTATTGGTTTTATTTCAAATATAACTACTTTTGGTTTTTTTGTAAAATTAGATAATTTAATTGAAGGTTTAGTTCATACTTCTTCATTAAAAAATAATAATTATTTTTTTGATGTAATTAATCAAATTGTTATAAGTAATAAAAAAATTATTTATAGTTTAGGAGATATAGTTAAAATACGTATTCAAAAAATATGTATGAATAAATCTAATATTAAATTTTCTTTAGAAAAATAATATTATATAATATATAATTATATTGTATATAATATAACATTTATTTTTTAAAAATTTAAATATATAATATATATTTAATATTTTTTAATTAAAAAATTAAAATTTATATATAGAATTAAATTTAAATTAATTAATAATTAATATTATGGTTTTATAAAAATATGAATAAATTTGTTTATGGAATTCATGCAATAGAAGCTATATTAAAAAATAACCCTAAAAAAATTTTAAAAGTATATTTTTTACAAAAAAAAAAATTAAATAATATATTATTAATTTTAAAAAAAAATAATATTCCAATTAAAATTGTTAGTAATAAATGGATAAATTTTAAAACTAAAAATTCAATACATCAAGGAATTTTAGCAAAAATTAAAAATAATAAAGAAAAAAAACAAAAAAATATATTGTTAAATATAATAAATAAAAAAAATCCTCTAATATTAATATTAGATGGTATTACAGATAATCGTAATTTTGGAGCTTGTATTAGAAGTGCATATGCAGCAGGAGTAGATTTAATTATATTTCCAAAAAATAGGTCTGCTAGAATTAATGCAATTTCTAAAAAATCATCAAGTGGAGCAGATGAATATATAAAAATTATTCAAGTTATTAATATATCAAGAGTAATTAAATTTTTAAAAGAAAATAATATTGAAGTTATTGGAACTGATATTAATGCAAAAAAAAATATTTTTCAAAAAAAATTAAATATACCTTTAGCATTTGTTATTGGATCAGAAGAAAATGGAATAAGATTTATGATAAAAAATCATTGTAATGATATTATAAAAATACCTATGATAAGTTCAATAAATTCATTAAATGTATCTGTTGCTTGTGGTATTATTTTATTTGAAACAATTAGACAAAGATTTTTTTTATAAAATTTTTAAAATATAAAAAAATATTAATAAATATTTATTAAAAATAAATATTTTAAGATTCTAATATTACTAAAGAATATATATAATATCTTTCATGAGATATACTAATATGAATTTTATTTACTCCTATTTTTTTTGAGAAAATTTTTGCTTCTTTATAAAATTTTAACATAGGCTTTCCAAGATTATTTTTATATATTTCAATTTTATTAAATGTTAAACCATTTCTCATTCCTATTCCAAATGCTTTTACTGTTGCTTCTTTAACTGAAAAATGTTTTGCTAAAAAATTAATTTTATTTTTACAAAATTTATATTTTAAAAATTCATATTTATTTAAAATTTTATTAGCAAACTTATCATTTTTATAAGAAAAAAGTTTTTTAATTCTATTAATTTCAATTATATCTACTCCTATTCCAATAATCATTATAAATAAACCTTAATTAATTAAAATTTTTTCATTATTTTATTTTAAATAAAAAAAATAATTTTATTTAAATATTATTTTATATATAAAATAATATTTAAATTTAAAATTATATATAATTATTTTTTAATGTAAAAATATTATTTATTTAATAATTTTAAATAAAAATATTAATTAAAAATTAATAAATATTATTAAATTTTACTAAATATTAGTGAACCATTAGTGCCACCAAAACCAAAAGAATTACATAAAACATATAACATATTTTTTACTTTTCTTGCATAATGAGGGACATAATCTAAATCACATAATTTATCTGGACAATCTAAATTAATTGTTGGAGGAATTATTTGATCACGTAATGATAAAATACTAAAAATAGATTCGATAGCTCCTGATGCTCCTAAAAGATGACCAGTCATAGATTTGCTTGAACTAATCATAAGATTAAATGCATGTTCATTAAAAACTGATTTTACAGCTTGTGTTTCTGCTAAATCTCCTAAAATTGTAGAGGTTCCATGAGCATTTATATATTTTATATTTTCAGGTAAAATATTACTATCTTTTATTGCATTTATCATAGATAAAGAAGCACCCGATCCATTTTTTGGAGGAGAAGTAATATGAAAAGCATCACTACTCATTCCAAAACCAATTATTTCCGCATATATATTTGCATTTCTTTTTTTTGCATGTTCATATTTTTCTAAAACTAATACACCTGCTCCATCTCCTAAAACAAAACCATCTCTATCTTTATCCCATGGTCTACTTGCAGCTTTAGGATTATTATTTCTTATAGAAAGAGCTCTAGAAGCTCCAAATCCTCCAATTCCAAGAGGAGTACTTGCTTTTTCAGAAGCTCCTGCTAACATAACATCTGCATCATTATAAGAAATCATTCGAGCTGCATATCCAATATTATGAATACCACTTGAACAAGCTGTAGTAATAGATATACTAGGACCCTTTAATCCAAGTTTTATAGAAAGATATCCAGAAATCATATTAATTATTGTTGATGGAACAAAAAATGGACTAATTTTTTTTGGACCTTTATTTATTAATGTATTATAATTTTTTTCAATTAAATTTAAACCTCCAATTCCAGATCCTATTGATACTCCTATTCTATTAGAATTTTTTTCTGTAATTTCTAATCCAGAATCTTTAAATGCTTGTATTCCTGCAACAATTCCATATTGAATAAATAAATCCATTTTTTTTGAAATTTTATCAGATAAATATTTATTTATATTAAAATTTTTTATTAATCCTGCAAAATGAGTTGTATAAAGTTTAGTATCAAAATCATTAATTAATTGAATTCCACTTTTTCCATTAATTAAAGAATTCCATGTAGATTCTACAGTATTACCTATAGGAGATAAAATTCCAAGTCCAGTTATTACTACTCGACATTTATCCATTAAATTATCCTTAAACTTAAGATATTTTATAATAATTCTATTTTTAAAAAATTATTACTTATATTTATTTTTTATTTTTTTGAATAAAATCAATTGCTGACTGAACAGTAGTTATTTTTTCAGCTTCTTCATCTGGAATTTCTATATCAAATTCTTCTTCTAAAGCCATTACTAATTCAACTGTATCTAAAGAATCTGCTCCTAAATCTTCAACAAATGAAGCTTTATTTATTATTTTTTCTATTTTTAGTCCTAATTGTTCTGAAATAATTAATTTAACTTTTTTTTCAATATTTTTAATCATTATTTAAATTTTCCTATTAACTTAATTTAACTTAATTTATTTAATAAATTATATTAATTATTAATAATATAATATTTTATTAATTTAATTTTAAATAATTTTATATTTAATAATTTATGACATATAAATTCCACCATTAACATGTAATGTTGTTCCAGTAATATATTCTGATTTATCTGAAGCTAAAAAAGCTACTGCATTTGCAATATCTTTAGGAGTTCCAAATCTATTTAATGGAATTTTAGATAAAATTTTATCTTTATATTCATTTTTTAATTTTTTTGTCATATCAGTAATAATAAATCCTGGAGATACTAAATTTACTGTTATTCCTTTTGATGCAACTTCAAGAGATAAAGATTTCATTAATCCTATTATTCCTGCTTTAGAAGCAGAATAATTTGATTGACCTATATTTCCTATAGAACCTATAACAGATCCAATTATAATAATTCTTCCATATTTTTTTTTAATCATTTTAAATATTACTTTTTTAGAAATTCTGAATACTGATGTTAAATTTGTGTCAATAACAGATTGCCACTCATATTCTTTCATTTTTATTAATAAATTATCACAAATAATACCGGCATTATTAACTAAAATATCTATTTTTTCAAATTTTTTATTAATTTTTAAAAAAAATTTTTGAATTGATTTGGTATCTGTAACGTTAAGTTTCATACCAATTCCATTACATTTAAGATTTTTATTAATTAAATCTACTCCTATTTTAGTAGTAGAAGTTCCAATAACTGTAGCTCCTATTTTAGAAAATAATTTTGCTATAGATAAACCAATTCCTTTATTTGCTCCAGTAATTAATGCTATTTTATTTTTTAAATTCATATAATATACTCATATTAATATTTTATTTTTTTTAACCAATTTAATGAATCAATATTATTTATAGAAGCAGATGATATAATTTTAATATTTTTTTTAATTAATTTACTTAAAACATTTCCAGGACCTATTTCTAAAAAAGTTTTTACACCTTTTTTTGATAAATAAAGTATAATTTTTTTCCATTGTATTGGATTATAAATTTGTCTTGTTAATGCAGATCTAATTAATGATGGTTTTGTTTCAATTTTAATATCTACATTATTTATTACAGAAATATTAGATTTATAAAAATTAATTTTTTTTAAAGCATTTGATAATTTTTTTGATATAGGCTTCATAAGAGAACAATGTGCTGGTACACTTACTGAAAGAGGTATAATACAATAAGCTCCTGCTATTTTACATAATTTATTTGCTTTAATAACAGATTCTTTATCTCCTGCTATAACTACTTGTCCAGGTGCATTAAAATTAACAGCTGAAACTATTTTTTTTTTTGAAATTTTTTTACAAATTTTTATAACTGTATTATCATTTAATCCTATTATTGCAGACATTGATCCATTTTTTGAATAAATAGATTTTTGCATAAGATTAGCTCTAAAAATTACTAATTTTATAGCATCACTAAATTTTAATATTCCAGAACATACAAGGGCAGAATATTCACCTAAACTATGACCTGCCATAAATTTTGGAATATCTCCACCTTGATCTTTCCATAATTTCCATATAGCAAAAGAAGATGTTAATAATGCTGGTTGTGTGTAATAAGTTTTATCTAAAGTTTTTTTGGGTCCATTTTTTACTATATTCCATAAATCATATCCAATTATAGATGAAGCCTCTAAAAAAGTTTCTTTTATTTGAAAAAAATTATTATATAATTGAGATAACATTCCTATTTTTTGAGAACCTTGTCCAGGAAAAACCATAGCAAATAATTTCATAAAAAATAATACCTATATTAAAATTTTAATAAAATAGATCCCCATGTTAATCCTCCACCAAAAGCTTCTAATAAAATTATTTGATTTTTTTTTATTCTATTATCTCTTACAGCTTCATCAAGTGCTATAGGAATTGAAGCAGAAGAAGTATTTCCATATTTATCAAGAATTATAATAACTTTATTTATATTTATTCTTAATTTTTTAATAATGGCAGAAATAATTCTTAAATTTGCTTGATGTGGTATAAACCAATCAATTTTATTAATATTAATATTATTTGCATTTATAGTTTCATTAATTAAATTTGTTAATATATTAACAGCAATTTTAAAAATTTCATTACCTAACATAAAAATATATTTATTTTTATTAAAAATATTTAAACAATTTGGCATAGTTAATAAATTTCCATGTTTTCCATTAGCATGAATATGTGTTGATAATATTCCAGGTTTTTTTGAAGATTTAAGAATAACTGCTCCAGCTCCATCTCCAAAAAGAATTAATGTTCCTCTATCTTTTGGATTTAAATTATAACTTAATCTGTCAGATCCAATAACTAATGCATATTTTATTATTTTATTTTTAATATATTTATCTGCTATACTTAAAGCATATATAAAACCTGTACAAGCAGATGATAAATCAAATGAAATACTATCATTTATTCCAAGTTTTTTTTGTATTTGACATGCAGAACTAGGAAAAGCATAATCAGAAGAAGTTGTTGCTACAATAATCATTCCTATATCTTGTATATTTATTTTTAAATTATCAATAGCATACTTAGCAGCATAATAACCCATAAATGATACATTTTCATAATATTTTGAAATTCTTCTTTCATGAATTCCAGTTCTTGTAATAATCCATTCATTAGATGTATTTACCATTTTTTCTAAATCATAATTAGATCGTATATGATTTGGTAAATAACTTCCAGTACTAATAATTTTTGTAAACATATACGATTAACCACTCTTTTTTTTAAAAAAATTAAATTTATTTAATTTTTTTAAATATATATAATATAAAAAAAATAAAATTATGTATTATTTATTATTAATATTAAATATATATTTAATTTTAAATAAATTTATAAAATAAATAAATTTTTTAAAATATATAAAATTTATAAAATAAAATTATTTTAAATTAAATTAAAAAATTTAATTATAATATATTAATAATTTTATTATTAAACAATTTATATAATTTATTAATTTATTTAAAAAAATATTTTTTATAATTTTAAATTTATAAAAATAAAATAATTTATTAAATTTTATTTAAAATAATATTTTATATATAAATAAAAACTTAAAAGATTAAAATCATACTAATTATATACATTTTTTAAAAATTAATATTTTTAAATATTTTTATAAAACTTTTTTACCTTTATAAAAACCTTTTTTAGTAATATGATGTCTTATATGAATTTCATGAGAAAATTTATCAACAGAAATTGATTTAATTTTAATTTTATCATGTGATCTACGCATACCTCTTTTAGAACGACTAGGTTTATTTTTTTGAACAGCCATTATATTTTTTCCTAAAATTAATTTTTAATTAAAGATATATTTATTTTTAATAAATATTAAATTTTTATATTTATTTAAAAATAAATATTAAATAATAAAATATTAATTTATATTTAATTAATATTTTATTATTTAATTCTATCAAAGTCTAATAATAAGAGAAAGAAATTATGATATAATTTATTTATATAAATATAAATATTTTAAAATAAATTTTAATTAATATTAATTTAATTATTTTTTAATAATTTTAAACAATTTTTTAATTTGTCATCTAAAGGTGCTTTTATTTTTAATAAAGAATTATTTATAGGATGTTTAAAACATATATAATATGAATGTAAAAATAATCTATTTATTCCACAAAAAGATAATTTTTTATCAAATTTAGAATCACCATATCTTTTATCAAATGCAATTGGATGATTAATATATTGACTATGTACTCTAATTTGATGAGTACGACCAGTTATTGGTTTTATTTTTACTAATGTTGAAAAAGAAAAAATTTTTTTTACTATAAATATTGTTTCTGAAAATTTTCCATGTTCATTTACTTCTACAAAATGTTTTTTATTATTTATTTTTTTTTTTAAAAGTCTATTTTTTATTTTTTTAAAAGAAAAATTTATTTTTCCTTTAACAAGAGCTAAATATTTTTTTTTAATTTTTTTTAAAATAATTTCTTTATGTAAAAATCTAAGAACAGATTTTTTTTTTGCTATTAATAATATACCAGATGTATCTTTATCTAATCTATGAACTAATTCTAAATATTTTTCTTTAGAACGCAAAAAACGTAATCTTTCAATAATACCAAATTTTAAACCACTTCCACCATGTACTGCCATTCCAGATGGTTTATTAAGAATTAATAAATATTTATCTTCATAAATAATATAATTATTTAAATTTTTAAATTTATTAAAATTATTAGATATAAATTTTATTTTTTTTGTATTATTTTGTAATTTATGTAATAAAAATATTCTTATATTATCTTTACTTTTTATTTTATATAAAGGTTTTACTCTTTTTTTATTTATCTTAATAAAACCTTTTCTTATAAATTTATATATTATATTTTTAGGTAAATTTTTAAAAATATTAAATAAAAAATTATCAATACGTTGTCCTTCTTCATCTTTTGATATAGATATTAAATTTATATTAGTATTATTGTTTTTCATAAAAATTCCAAAAAATTTTAATAATTATTTTTTAATTTTAAATTTTATATTAAAAATATTTTATTTTTTAAAAATTTTATAAAATAATTTAAATTTAATTATTTTTTTAAAATTATAATTTTTAAAAAAATAAATATTTATAATAAATATTTAAAATAAATATTTTTAATATATAAATTTAAAATTAAAAATAAAAAAAAATATATTTTTAATAAAAAAAATTAAATATTAATTTAATATTATATATATTATAAAAAATTAAAAGTATTTTAATATATAAAATTATAAATTTTTTAAAATATTAAAATAGATTATTTTTTTGAAAAAAATATAAAATTTTAAATTAAATTTTTATTAAAAATAAATTAATTTATTAATTAAGATATATATACTGTAATAATCTAGTCATTAAATATTATGAATAATAAATTTAAATGAGTATCTTATAATGAAAAGAATGTTAATTAATGCAACTCAAGAGGAAGAATTACGTATTGCTTTAGTGGATGGGCAAAAATTATATGATTTAGATATAGAAACTTTTGGAAATAAACAAAATAAATCTAATATATATAAAGGTAAAATTATTAGAATTGAACCAAGTTTAGAAGCAGTTTTTGTTAATTATAGTTTAAATCGTCATGGATTTCTACCATTAAAAGAAATTTCTTCTGAATATTTTTCTTCTAAAAATTTTTTTAAAAATAAATTAAATATTAAAGATTTATTATATGAAGGACAAGAAATAATTGTTCAAGTAAACAAAGAAGAAAGAGGAAACAAAGGAGCAGCTTTAACTACATTTATTAGTCTTGCTGGAAGTTATTTAATTTTAATGCCAAATAATAATAAAGCTAATGGTATTTCTAGACGTATATATGGAAATGATAGATTAAAAATAAAAAAAATTATATCATCTTTAAAAATTCCTAAAGATATGGGATTAATTATTAGAACTGCTGGATTAGGGAAATCTATACAAACTCTTCAATGTGATTTAAATTTTAGATTAAAACATTGGAAGTTTATTAAAAAATCTGCAAAATATAATTCTGCACCATTTTTAATATATGAAGAAAGAAGTATTTTAATTAGAGCATTTAGAGATTATTTAAATATTGATATAGGTGAAATTTTAATAGATAATTATAATATATTAAATATAGCACAAAATTATATAATAACTCTTGGACGTTTAGATTTCTTAAATAAAATAAAATTTTATAATAAAAATATTCCATTATTTAATTATTATCAAATTGAATCTCAAATTGAATCTGCTTTTAAAAGAGAGGTTAAATTAAATTCAGGTGGATCAATAGTAATTGATACTATGGAAGCTTTAACAGCTATTGATATAAATTCTTCAAAATATAGAAAAGGAAATGACATTGAAGAAACTGCTTTAAATACAAATTTAGAAGCAACTGATGAAATATCTCGTCAAATACGTTTAAGAGATTTGGGTGGTTTAATAGTTATAGATTTTATAGATATGTCATTAATATGTAATCAAAGAAAAATAGAAAATTTTTTAAAATATGCAGTTCGTGAAGATCGTGCACGTATTCAAATTGGAAAAATTTCTTCTTTTGGATTATTAGAACTTTCTAGACAAAGATTAAGATCTTCTTTAAGAGATATAAATCATTATACTTGTCCTAAATGTAATGGTACTGGATCTATTAGAGATAATAAATCTTTATCTCTTTCTATTTTAAGAATAATTGAAGAAGAAATTCTTAAAGAAAATACTCAAGAAATTCATGTAATTGTTCCAATATCTATTGCTTCTTATTTACTTAATGAAAAAAGAAAAGCTATATATTATATAGAAAAAAGAAAAAAAAATGTTCGTACAGTTATCGTTCCTAGTATTAATATGAAAACTCCTAATTATGAAATTATAAGAGTACGTAAAGGAGAAGATAAATATATTTATAGTTATCTTCTTCCAAATTTTTATATGAATAAAAAAAATTATTATAAAGAAAATTCTAATATTTATAATAAAATAAAATTTAAAAAAAATGAAAAATTTATTTTTAAATCAAATATAAAAATATTTTATAAACATAAATTATTAATTTTATATAATTTTATTTTTAAAATATTAATTTTTTATTTATCTTATTTTTATACAATATATAAAAATATTTTAAAAAATTTAAAAAAAAAAATAATTTATTTTATAAAAAAAAAAATAATTAAATTTAAAAAATTTTTACTTATATATAAAAAATATATTTTTTTTATTAAAAATAAAATTAATAAAAAAAAAATAAATATATATAATTTTATAAAAAAAATATTAAAAATAAATATAATTTTTAATTTTAAAAAATTTTTTTGTAAAAAAATTTATAATAAAAAAAATTATATTATATTTTATAGAATTTATTTTTTTAATAAATTAAAAAATAATTTTTATTATATAAATAATAATTTTTTAAAAAAAAATATTTTATTTTTTAATAAAAATTTATTTAATTTAAAAAAAAAACATAAAAATAATATTTATTTATTAAATAATAATATTTTTATTAAAATTAATTTTTATTTTTCTATAAAAGAAAAAAAAAATATATATAAAAAATTTTTTAAAAAAAAAAATATATATAATATTAAAAATAATTTTAAAATAAAAAAAAATAAAAAAAATATATTTTTAATTTTTTATATAAATAAAAAAAATTTATTAATTTTAAGTAATAATTTTTTTTTACAAAATATTATTATAAATAAATTTATTTTAAATAAAAAAATTATTAAAATTCATTTTTTAAAAATAGAAAAATTTTTTATTAAAAAATTATTAAAAAATAATAAAATAAAAAATTTAAATATTTTTAATAAAAATAAATTAATTTTTTATAAAAATTTTAATAACAAGGATATTAAAATAATAATGGAAAAAAAAATAAATAATTTTTTAAAAAAATTTTTAAATATAAATAATATATATGAAAAATTCTTTAATTTTAATAAAAATTTAATTATTAAAAATAAAAATATTTTATGTAAAAAAAAATACAAACTAATTAAAAAAAATATTTCTTTTAATAAATCGATAAATCTTTTTATTAAACAAGAAAATAAAAATTTTTCTAGTGCACCTATTACGAAAGTTCCATTGGTAAATTATGAAAATATAATTTTACAAAATATATCTAATATTTTTATAAAAAAATCTTGTTATATATATAAGAAAAAAAATTTTGCAGGAGCACATACTGCAAAAAATCATTCTAATTCTCCTATTATGAAACCAATTGATAATTAAAATTTTATTATTTTCTTATATATTTTATATTAAAAATAATTATATTAGTATATAATTCATATTGTAAAAATAAATTTTTTAAAAAATTTATTTTTTAAAATTTTTAAAGTTTTTTTTATAAAAAATACTAGACATTAAATAAATAAATTCGTATTATATAATTAAATGTTATTATGCGCTTGTAACTCAGATGGATAGAGTAATGCTTTCCGAAAGCATAAGTCTCAGGTTCAATTCCTGACTAGCGCAAATATTTTTTTTATATATATAAAATATGGTGATTGTAGCTCAGTTGGTAGAGCCCTGGATTGTGGTTCCAGTGGTCATGGGTTCAAATCCCATCAATCACCCCATTTTTTATAAAAATTTTAAATATATAAAAACGAAGATGGCGAAATAGGTAGACGCATTAACTTCAGGTGTTAGTGTCTTAAAAGACGTGAGGGTTCAAATCCCTCTCTTCGTAATAAAAATTTCGGCGGGTAGCGCAGCTTGGTAGCGCAACTGGTTTGGGACCAGTGGGTCGGAGGTTCAAATCCTCTCTCGCCGATTAATTTTTTAAAAAATAAAAATATTATTAATTTTAAAAAAAATAATTTTATATTTATTTGTATATAAATTTTAAATATTAATATATAAAAATATTAATAATTTTATTTTTTAATATTTTTTAATTTAAAATTTTTATTTAAAATTAAATTTTTTTTCTATTATAAGAAATTAATAATTCATTTTTAGCAGATTCTATATTTTCCCATCCATATATTTTAACCCATTTATTTTTTTCTAAATTTTTATAATTTTTAAAAAAATGAATAATTCTTTCTTTTATTATTAAAGAAATTTCAGATATATTATTTATATGATCAAATTCTTTAGTAATTGAATTATGAGGAACTACAAATAATTTAATATCTTCACCAGATTCATCAGACATTCTTAATAATCCAATTGGTCTACAAAGAATAACAGATCCTAATATTAATGGAAAATAAGAATGAATCATTACATCTATTGGATCTCCATCTAATGAAATTGTATTGTTTACATATCCATAATTAAATGGATAAAACATAGCAGTAGGAACAAATCTATCTACAAATGGAATTCCTGTTTTTTTGTCAATTTCATATTTAACTACTGGACAAGAATTAAGTGAAATTTCTATAATTACATATAAATCATTTGGAAAATTTTTTCCTTCTGGAACATTTTTTAAATTCATTATTCACCTAAATAATATTTAATTATATATTTATTTTTATAAAAAAATAAATAAAATTTAAATTTTTAAAAATTTAAAAAATATATTATTTTATTTTTTATTTTTTAAATTATTCTTATTACGATCTATTAATTCTATATAAGCCATAGGAGCATTATCTCCAGATCGAAAACCACATTTAAAAATACGAGTATACCCTCCCATTCTATTTTTAAATCTAGGACCAATTTCATTAAATAATTTTGATAAAATACTTTTATTTCTAATAAATTTAAATATTATTCTTCTATTAGAGACATTATCTTTTTTTGAAGTTGTTATTAATGGTTCTATAAATCTTCTCATTTCTTTTGCTTTAGGAAGTGTAGTTTTTATTATTTCATTTTTTAATAATGAATCAATTATATTTTTAAACATTGATTTACGATGACTACTATTTCTATTAAGTTTACGTCCAATTTTTCTATGGTTCATATTAAAATCCTTAAAAATTTTTTAAAAATTATTAATCTGAAATATTTGTAGGAGGCCAATTTTCTATTTTCATGCCTAAAGATAAACCTCTTAAAGCTAATACATCTTTAATTTCAGTAAGAGATTTTTTTCCAAGATTTGGTGTTTTTAAAAGTTCTACTTCAGTGCGTTGAATAAGATCTCCAATATAATGAATCATTTCTGTTTTTAAACAATTAGCTGATCTTACTGTCAATTCTAAATCATCTACTGGTCTAAGTAATATTGGATCAAAATCTGGTTTTTTTTCTATAATTTCTTGTTGTCTTATATCTTTTAAATCAATAAATGATTCAAGTTGTTCAGATAATATTGTTGCTGCACGACGTATTGCTTCTTCTGGATCTATTGTTCCATTAGTTTCTATTTCCATTATTAATTTATCTAAATCAGTTCTATTTTCAACTCTTGCTGCTTCTACATTATAAGAAATTCTTTCTATTGGACTATAACATGCATCTACTAATAATCTTCCAATAGATTTAGTATTATTTTCTTCAGAAATTATTCTTAATGAAGCTGGATCATAACCACGACCACGTTGTACTTTAATTCTCATATTTATAGAAGAATTTTTATGAGTTAAATTACAAATAATATGATCTTTATTTAAAATATCTACATTATTATTATGTATAATGTCATTTGCAGTAACTATACAACATCCAGATTTTTTTAAATTTAATGTTACAACATCTTTTTCATATATTTTTATTGCTAAACTTTTTAAATTTAATAAAATTTCAATAATATCTTCCTTTATTCCATCTTTAGAACTATATTCATGTAATATATCATCAATTTCTACTTCAGTAACTGCACATCCTGGCATTGATGATAACAAAATTCTTCTAAGAGCATTACCTAATGTATGACCAAAACCACGTTCTAATGGTTCTAAAGTTACTTTAGAATGAGTTAAACTAATTTGCTCAATTCCTACTAAACGTGGTTTTAAGAAATTTGTTAAAGAATTTTGCATTATATATTCTCTCTATTAATTCTTTTAAAAGTATTTTATTTTGAATAAAATTCAATAATTAAATGTTCATTAATATCTGAAGGCAAATCTGATCTATCAGGAATACGTGTAAAAATTCCATTCATTTCTTTTTTATTAACTTGAATCCATATTGGTTTTTCTCTTTGTTCAGATAATTCTAATGCTGCTTGAATACGTGATTGTTTAATTGATTTTTTTCTAACTTTTATTATATCTTTAGGTATAACTTTATAAGATGGAATATTTACAATTTTATTATTAACCATAATTGTTTTATGATTAATGATTTGTCTTGCTTCTGAACGAGTAGATCCAAATCCCATACGATATACAACATTATCTAATCTTACTTCTAATAATTTTAATAAATTTTCACTAGTATTTCCTTTAGTACGTAATGCTTCTTTATAATAATTAATAAATTGTTTTTCTAAAATTCCATAAATTCTTTTTATTTTTTGTTTTTCTCTTAATTGAATACCATAATCAGAAATTCTTGATTTATGTAATCCATGTTGTCCAGGTAATTTATCAATTTTACATTTAGAATCTAATGAACGTACACCAGATATTAATAAAAGATCTGATCCTTCTCTTCTATTTAATTTTAATCTTGGACCTAAATATCTTGCCATTTTTATTATCCTTTTTTATTTAAAATACTATACTCGTCTTTTTTTAGGTGGTCTACATCCATTATGTGGTATAGGAGTTACATCAGTAATATGAGTAATTCGAAATCCAGATGTATTTAAAGCACGTATAGTAGATTCTCTACCAGGACCAGGACCTTTAATTATAACTTCAAGATTTTTTATTCCATATTCTTTAACTTTTGCAGCACAATTTTCTGCAGCAATTTGAGCAGCAAATGGAGTAGATTTTCTTGAACCACGAAATCCAGATCCACCTGAAGTTGCCCATCCTAATGTATTACCATTTTTATCAGTAATAGTAATAATAGTATTGTTAAAAGATGCATGTATATGAGCAATTCCATCTAAAATTTGTTTTTTTATTTTTTTTCTTTTTTTAATAGGTAATTTAGGCATATTTATTTAACCGAATATTTATTTTTTAATTAATTTTATTGGACCCTTTCTAGTACGAGCATTTGTTTTTGTACGTTGACCTCTTACAGGAAGATTTCTTCTATGTCTGAGTCCTCTATAAGTATTTAAATCTATTAATCTTTTAATATTTAAAGTTATTTCTCTTCTTAAATCACCTTCAACAATATATTTAGAAACTAAATCACGTAAATTATATATTTGATCTTCAGAAAGATCACTAATTTTTATATGATTAGTAAGTTTCATATGATTACAAATTTTTTTAGAACGTGTTTTACCAATACCATATATAGATCTAAGAGCAATAATAACATGTTTATTATCTGGAATATTAATTCCTGCTATTCTTATCACTATTTATTTCTCCTAAATTTTTAAAAATGTTTTTAATTTTTAAAAAATAAAAAAATTAAATATTTTATTTTTTATAAAAATTTTATTTTAATAAAATATTAACCTTGTCTTTGTTTATGTTTTGGATTTACTTTACAAATTACACGAATAACATTTTTACGTTTTATAATTTTACAGTTACGACATAATATTTTAATAGAAGATCGAACTTTCATTATAGATATTCCTTATTTCTTTTAAAGAAATAATATATTAAAATTTTTTTAATTTTGATTTTTTTAATGTAGAGTCATATTGACTTGATATCATTATAGTTTGAACTTGAGTAATAAAATCTATTATAACAACAACAACAATTAATAATGAAGTTCCTCCAAAATAAAATGGAACCTTAACAATACTTTTTATTATTTCTGGAACTAAAGATATAAATGAAATATAAATTGATCCAATTAAAGTTAATCTATTTGTAATTTTATCAATATAATTTGCTGTTTTTTCTCCTGGACGTATTCCAGATATAAATGCTCCTGATTTTTTAAGATTATCTGCTGTTTCACGTGAATTAAATACTAAAGATGTATAAAAAAAACAAAAAAATATTATTATTATAATATATAAAAATGTATATAATAATTTTCCAGGTTGTAGATATGTAAAAATTTTTAATAAAAATTTACAATTTATTCCTTTACCAAACCAAGATATTAAAGTTATTGGAAATAATATAATACTAGAAGCAAAAATAGCAGGTATTACACCAGCCATATTAATTTTTAAAGGTAAATGAGTGTTTCTACTAGAATAAATACGACGACCTTGTTGTCTTTGTGGATAACTTACAATAATTCTTCTTTGACCTCTTTCTATAAAAACAACAAAATAAGTAATTAAAAATATAATTAATATAATTAAAATAATACTTAAAAAATTTAATTCACCTTGTCTTGATTTTTCAATAGTATTACTTATAGCTGATGGTAAACTAGATAAAATTCCTGAAAAAATAATCATAGATATACCATTTCCAATTCCTTTATTTGTTATTTGTCCTCCTAACCACATTAAAAACATTGTTCCAGATACTAAACTTGTTATTGATATTAAGTAAAATAATATTCCTTTAATAATTAATAAATCTTGTATTCCTGGAATTTTTGTTAATCCAATAGATACTCCAGTTGCTTGAAATAAACTTAATATAAATGTTCCATAACGAGTATATTTACTAATTTTTTTTCTACCAGATTCTCCTTCTTTTTTTAAATCTGAAAGCATAGGGCTTAATGTTGTAATAAGTTGTATAATAATAGATGAAGAAATATATGGAACAATACCTAAAGCAAATATAGATGCTCTACTTAAAGCTCCTCCAGAAAACATATTAAATAATTCAATTATTGTATTTTTTTGTTCTAATATTAATTTTGTTATAATAGATATATTAATACCTGGAATTGGAATAAATGATCCAATTCTAAAAATTATTATAGAAATTACAACAAATATTAATCTTTTTTTTAATTCATTTAATCCATTTTTAGATTTGCTAAAATTTATATTTTTTTTTCTTTTAATCATTTATTTATTTACATTCCTCTATAATTCCACCTAAAGATTCTATTGCTAATCTAGCACCTTTACTTACACGTATTCCACGTAAAGTTATTTGTTTTTTTATATTACCAGATAACATAATCTTAACAAATTTAGTTTTTTTTCTTATAATATTAAAAGATTTCAATACATCTAATGTAATTAAAGAATTATTTATTTTAGATAATTCAGAAAGTTTTACTTCTTTTGTTTTTTGACTAATTCGTGATTTAAATCCAAATTTGGGCAATCTCCTATATAATGGAGTTTGCCCTCCTTCAAAACCACGTCTAATTTTTTTACCTGCACGTGATTTTTGTCCTTTATGTCCACGTCCACAAGTTTTTCCTAAACCAGAACCAATACCTCGTCCTTTTCTTTTTTTATTTTTTGTTGATCCTATAGAAGGAGATAAATTATTTAAACGCATTTTATTATTTCTCAATTTTAATCATATATGATATAGAACGTATCATACCTATTATTTCTGGTGTATATTTTCGTTCTACTGTATGTCCAATATATTTTAAACCTAAACCAATTAATGTAGATTTATGTTTTAAAATTTTTTTTATTTTACTTTTTTTTTGAGTTATTTTTATAGTTTTCAATTTATATTAACCAGTAATTTCTTCAATAAATTTTCCACGTTTATTAGCAATAATTTCAGGATATTTCATATTTTTTAACGCTTCAATTGTAGCACGTACAACATTTATTGGATTATTCGAACCATATGATTTAGCTAATATATTATGAATACCTGCAACTTCTAATACAGAACGCATAGCTCCACCTGCAATAATTCCTGTTCCTTCAGAAGCAGGTTTCATAAATACTTTAGATCCAGTAAAAGATCCATTTATTGAATGTTGAATAGTTTTTCCATTTTTTAAATGAATAAATATCATATTATAACGAGCTTTTTCCATTGCTTTTTGTATTGCAGCAGGTACTTCTCTAGCTTTTCCATAACCAAATCCTACTTTACCTTTTCTATCCCCTACAACTGTTAATGCAGTAAAACTAAAAACACGTCCACCTTTTACAGTTTTTGACACACGATTTACTGCAATTAATTTTTCTTGAAATTCGTTAGATTGTTTTTCAATGTGCGCCATTTTTATTTGCCTATATTTTAAAACTGAAGACCAGAAGCACGAGCTGATTCTGCTAATGCTTTAATTCGACCATGATATTTAAATCCAGATCTATCAAAAGATACTTTTTTTATACCTTTTTTTAAAGCTTTTTCAGCTAAATTTTTACCTATAATACTAGCTGATATTTTATTACTAGTATTTATTTTATTGTTTATAACATATTTTTGTAATGTAGAAGATGTTATTAATATTTTTGAATTTTTTGGTTCAATAATTTGTGCATATATATGTTTTGATGTACGATGTACAATTAATCTAATAGCTTTTAATTTTTTTAATTTATATCTACTATTAGATGCTCTACGAATACGTGATTTTTTTTTATTCATAAATTATATAATCTCTATTATAATTTTTATTTTTTCTTTGTTTCTTTAATTTTTACTATTTCATCAAAATATCTAATACCTTTACCTTTATATGGTTCAGGAGGACGATAAGATCTTATATCTGATGCTACTTGACCAACAACTTGTTTATCATATCCTTTAATTATAATTTCTGTTTGATTATAACATTCTATATTTATTCTTTCAGGTAATTTATATTTAATAATATGAGAAAAACCTAAAGATAAATAAATAATTTTATTTTTTATTGACGCTTTATATCCAATTCCAATAAGTTTTAATTTTTTAATAAATCCTTTTGTTAATCCAATAATCATATTATTTAATAAAGAACGAGTAGTTCCTGAAATAGCCCAACTATTTTTTGTATTATTAATAGGAGAACATTTTAATATATTATTATCTTTTTTTACAATAACTAATTTACTTATTTTTTGATTTAAATCAATATCATTTTTTTTTATTAAAATATTATTTCTTTTTATTTTTACAATTATATCATCTGGTATGATAATTGGAATTTTTGAAATACGTGACATTTTTTTTTCCTATTAAGATACATAACAAATTATTTCACCACCAATATTAGATTTTCTAGCTTTTTTATCAGTTATTATTCCTTTGGATGTTGATATTATAACTATTCCCATTCCATCCATAACTTTAGGTAATTTATCTGATTTTTTATATATACGTAATCCTGGTTTACTAATTCTTTTAATCATTTCTATTACTGGTTTTCCTTTAAAATATTTTAATTTTAATATCAAAATAGGTTTATTACTTTCAATACATTCATAATCTTTAATAAAACCTTCATTTTTTAAAATATTTGCTATAGATATTTTCATTTTAGATGAAGGCATAGAAATTAAATTTTTATATGCATTTTGTCCGTTATGTATACGTACTATCATATCTGATATAGGATCTTGCATGCTCATACTTATATTTTCTCAATTTTAAATTAAATTATATTTGTTAAATTTATATAATTTTTACCAACTAGATTTTCTTAATCCAGGTATTTCTCCTTTCATTGCAAATTCACGAAGTTTAATCCTACTTAATCCAAATTTTCGTAAAAAAGCATGTGGTCTTCCTGTTTGACGACACCTATTTCTTTGACGAGATGGACTAGAATCACGTGGAAAAGATTGTAATTTTAAAACAGCATTCCATCTTTGTTTATCTGAAAATTTTTTATTAGAAATAATTTTTTTTAATTTATTACGTTTATTAAAAAATTTTTTTGCTAATTTTATACGTTTTATTTCTCGTTCTTTCATAGATTGCTTAGCCATTAAATAACCTATTTATTTTTTAAATGGAAAATTAAAATATTTTAATAAAAAATATCCTTCTTTATCAGATTTTGCATTAGTTGTTATACTTATATTCATACCTCTAATTTTCTCTACTTTATCATAATCAATTTCTGGAAAAATAATTTGTTCTTTAATTCCTATATTATAATTTCCTTTTCCATCAAATGATTTTTTAGATAATCCTCTAAAATCACGAATTCTTGGTATAGAAATAATAATTAATCTTTCAAGAAATTCCCACATTCTTTTTCTACGTAATGTAACTTTACATCCTATTGGGTAACCTTGTCTTATTTTAAAACCAGATATAGATTTTTTTGCTTTAGTAATTAATGGTTTTTGTCCTGAAATGATAGATAAATCTAATAATGATTTATTTAACATTTTTTTATCAGAAATTGATTCTCCAACTCCTACATTAATAGTTATTTTTTTTATTTTTGGAACTTGCATTATGGATTTATAATTAAAAATTTTTATTAACTTAAAAATTATTTTTTTTTTATATAAATTATAAAATTTTTCCATTATTTATCCTAAAATTACTTAATTATTTGATTATTTGATTTAAAAATTCTTATTTTTTTTCCATTTTTAATTTTAAAACAAATTCTGTCAGGTTTATTAGTTGATTTATTAAAAATCATAAGATTAGATATTTGAATTGGAGC
The DNA here is from genome assembly GCF_964059955.1 of Sodalis-like secondary symbiont of Drepanosiphum platanoidis. Classification (GTDB taxonomy): domain Bacteria; phylum Pseudomonadota; class Gammaproteobacteria; order Enterobacterales; family Enterobacteriaceae. The sequence continues at coordinate 432,947 of NZ_OZ060924.1, read as the reverse complement.
TTCTATTTCTAGAATACATCCAGATTGATTTTGTGATGGTTTTTTATGTTTTTTATTTATATTAATTCCTTTAACTATAGCTTTTCCATTAGAAAAAATATTTTTTATTAATCCTATTTTTCCTTTATATTTTCCAGTTATTATTATAACTGTATCTTTGCAATGTATTTTTGATGACATTTTTTATCCTTAAAGAACTTCTGGAGCTAAAGAAATTATTTTCATAAATTTTTCATTACGTAATTCTCTAGTTACAGGTCCAAAAATACGAGTACCAATAGGTTGTTCATTAGTATCGTTTAATAAAACACAAGCATTATTATCAAATCTTATAACAGATCCATCAGGTCTTCTTATTCCTTTTTTTGTTCTAACTACTACTGCTTTAAGAACATCTCCTTTTTTTACTTTTCCATGAGGAATAGCTTCTTTAACAGTAATTTTAATTATATCTCCTATGTTTGCATATCTTCTTTTAGAACCTCCTAAAACTTTAATACACATAACATAACGAGCACTTGAATTATCAGCTACAGTTAAAACACTTTGTTCTTGAATCATATTTATTACTCCAAAATTATCAATAATAATTTAAATTATTGAATTTAAAATTTAATTTTAAAATAATAAATTTTAGTTTATTAAAATTATATAAATTAAAAAATTTAAATAAAATTATTAATAAATAAAAAATTATTATTTTTAATATATAAATATTTTTATATATAAATATAAAAATTAAATTTTTAATAATAAAATATTAATTTTTTATTTATTAAATTTTTTTAAAATTTTAAATAATTTCCATGATTTTGTTTTAGAAATTGGACGACATTCATGAATTTCTACAACATCTCCAACATTACTTTCATTTTTACAATCATGTACATGTAATTTTGTAGTATGTTTTATAAATTTACCATATAATTTATGTTTTACTAAACGTTCAATTGAAACAATAATAGATTTTTGCATTTTATTTTTAATAACTTTTCCTTTAAGTATACGAATATTATTACCTCTCATTTATATTTTTTCCTTACATGATAATAATGTTTTTATTCTAGAAATTTTTTTTCTAACTTTTTTAATTAAATGAGTTTGATTTAATTGTTTACTAGACATTCTCATTTTAAGATTAAACTGTTCTTTACATAAACACAATAATTCATTTTTTAGTTTTAATATATATTTTTTTTTATTTTTTTTCATATACTTTATATTTATTTTAATTTATATATAAAAATTGTTTTAATTGGAAGTTTTGATGAAGCAAGTTTAAATGCTTTAATAGCTATATCTTTTGATATACCATTAATTTCATAAAGTATTTTGCCTGGTTTTATTAAAGTTACCCAATATTCTACATTACCTTTTCCTTTACCCATTCTTACTTCTAATGGTTTTTTAGTAATAGGTTTATCTGGAAAAATTCTTATCCATATTTTTCCTTGTCTTTTAACAAATCTAGTCATAACTCTTCTAGCAGATTCAATTTGTCTAGCAGTTAATCTACCTCTATCTATTGCTTTTAATCCAAATTCACCAAATTTAATATTATCTCCTATAATTTTTCCTCTATTTCTTCCTTTTTGCATTTTTCTAAATTTAGTTTGTTTTGGTTGTAACATTATAAATCCCCTAATTTTCTTTATTTTCTATTTTTTCTTTTTATTTTTGAAGTTGTTAAATTAATTTGATCAAAAATAGAAACTTTACCTAAAATTTCTCCTTTAAATATCCATACTTTTATACCAATAACTCCATAAGTAGTATATGCTTCAGAACAATTATAATCTATATTAGCTCTTATAGTATGTAAAGGTACACGACCTTCTTTATACCATTCTGTTCTTGCTATTTCAGATCCTCCTAATCTTCCACTAATTTTTACTTTTATTCCTTGAGCTCCTAATCTCATTGCATTTTGTACTGCTCTTTTCATAGCTCGTCTAAACATAATTCTTCTTTCTAATTGTAAAGCAATATTTCTAGATACTAATATTGCTTCTAATTCAGGTTTTCTTACTTCAGATATATTTATCTGAGCTGGTACTTTAGCAATTTTTGAAATTATTTTTCTTAATTTTTCTACATCTTCTCCCTTTTTTCCAATAACTATTCCAGGTCTTGCAGTATGAATAGTAACACGAATAATTTTTGCAAGTCTCTCTATTACTATTTTAGAAATTAAAGCTTGATATAATGTTTTTTTTAAAAATTGTCTAACTTTAAAATCACTTTCTATATTATTAGCAAATTCTTTTTTATTTGAATACCAAGTAGAATTCCAAGGTTTAACAATTCCAAGTCTCATTCCATTTGGATTTACTTTTTGACCCATTTTCTAATCTCCATAATATTAGTGATCAGATAGAATTATAGTAATATGACTAGTTCTTTTTAATAATTTATCTGCTCTTCCTTTTGCTCTAGGCATAGTTCTTTTTATACTAGGACCATTATCAACAAATACTTTTTTAATTTTTAATTTTTTTATATTTATACCATTGTTATATTCAGCATTGGAAGTAGCAGATTTTAATACCTTTTTTAAAAAATAAGAAGCTTTTTTATTAATAAAATTTAATATTTCTAATCCATGTAAAGCTTTTTTACCTCGTATTAAATTAGCTACTAAACGTATTTTTTGTGGTGAAGATCTAGCATATTTATATTTAGAAATAGTATCCATAATTTTCCTATCTTTTTTTAATTTTTTTATCAGCTGTATGACCACGATATGTACGAGTAGGAGAAAATTCACCTAATTTATGTCCAACCATTTCATCAGAAATAAAAATTGGAATATGTTGTTTTCCATTATGAACTGAAATAGTTAAACCAATCATATTTGGAAAAATTGTTGAACGACGAGACCAAGTACGAATTGGTTTTTTATCTTTATTTTTTATAGATTTTTCTATTTTTTTTAACAAATGAATATCTATAAATGGACCTTTTTTAAGAGAACGTGGCATAATTTATTCCCTAAGTTTTATTTTTTCTACTATTTATAATAAATTTATTAGTTCTTTTGTTATTTCTAGTTTTCTTACCTTTTGTTTGAAGACCCCATGGAGATACTGGATGTTTTCCAAAATTTCTCCCTTCTCCACCACCATGAGGATGATCTACTGGATTCATTGCTGTACCTCTAACAGTTGGTCTTATTCCTCTCCATCTATTTGCACCAGCTTTTCCTAATCTACGTAACATATGTTCAGTATTTCCTACTTCTCCTAATGTTGCACGACATTTTGATTGAATTTTTCTTAATTCTCCAGATTTTAATCTAAGTGTAGAATAAAATTTATCTTGTGCAATTATTTGAACAGATGATCCAGCAGATCTTGCTATTTGTCCTCCTTTTCCAGGTTTCATTTCTACATTATGAATAGTTGACCCAACTGGAATACAAAAAATTGGTAAATTATTTCCAATTTTTATTTTTACATTTATACCAGATTTTATTTTATCTCCAATACAAAGATTTTTTGGAGCTAAAATATATCTTTTTTCTCCATCTTTATATATTAATAATGCAATATTTGAAGATCTATTTGGATCATATTCTATTCTATTAACTATTGCTGATATATTATCTTTTTTTCTTTTAAAATCAATTATTCTATATTTTCTTTTATGTCCACCACCAATATGTCTAGTAGTAATATGTCCATGATTATTTCTACCACCAGATTTTTTTATTACTTTTGATAAAGATCTTATTGGTTTTCCTTTATATAAATTTTTATTAATTATTTTTGAAACATGACGACGACCAGGAGATGTAGGTTTACATTTAATAATTGTCATTTTTATTCCTAATTATTATTCTGCACCATCAATAAAACTTAAATTTTCTCCTTTTTTAAGAGTTATATAAGCTTTTTTCCAATTATTTCTATATCCTTTTTTTTTATTATTTCCTTTTATTTTTCCTTTTACAATCATAGTATTAACATTTATTACATGTACATTAAGTAATTTATTTAATGCATGTTTTATTTCTAATTTTGAAGAAGTCATATTTACTTTAAATACAACTGTATTTTTTTTTTCCATAGAAATAGATGTTTTTTCAGAAAGATGTGGTGAAAGTAATATTTTTAATAAACGCTCTTCACTAATCATCTTAATTTTTCCTCTATATTTTTTATAGATTTATAAGTAGTAATAACTTGATTAGAAGAAATTAAAAACATTGGATTAATATTATTAACACAACAAATATTTATTTTATTCATACTTCTAGAAGATAATAAAAGATTATTATCTATAATATCAGTAATAATTAAAATATTATTAAAAGATATATTTTCCAATTTTTTTTTAAGTAATTTTGTTTTAGGTTGATCTATATCAAATTTTTTAAAAATTTTTAAACGATCTTGACGTATTAATTCAGAAAAAATACTTTTTAATGCTCCTTTATACATTTTTTTATTAATTTTTTGATTATATTTTTTTGGTTTAGCAGCAAAAGTTACACCACCAGAACGCCAAATAGGACTTCTTATAGATCCTGCTCTTGCTCTACCTGTACCTTTTTGTTTCCATGGTTTTCTTCCTGATCCAGAAACTTCAGATCTATTTTTTTGAGCTTTTGTTCCTTGTCTTTTATTTGTTGCATAAGATACAATAATTTGATGAATAAGTGATTCATTAAAATAACAACCAAATATAGAATCTGAAACAGTTATTGAATTTTTTGTATCTTGCAATAATAATTCCATATTTTTTCCTTTAAATTACATTTTTATAGAAGCTTTTATTATTAATTGAGATCCAGATATTCCAGGAATTGATCCTTTTATTAAAAGAAGTTCATTTTTTTTATCTAATTTAATTATATTAAGATTTTGAATAGTTACTTTCTCATTTCCTAATTGACCAGACATTTTTTTTCCTTTAAAAACTCTTCCTGGGGTTTGATTTTGTCCAATAGATCCTGGAGCTCTATGTGAAAGAGAATTACCATGAGTAGCATCTTGAGTTTTAAAATTCCATCTTTTAACTGTTCCTGAAAATCCTTTACCTTTTGAAATACTTGTTATATCAACTTTTTTTATATTAGATAATATATCTATATTAAAACTATCTCCAATATTTAACTTTTTATTTTTTGATAATAAATTAAATTCACATAATGTATTACCAACCTGTACACCAGATTTTAAAAAATGTCCTGATTCTGGTTTATTTATATGATTAAATTTTTTAGTTCCAGTAGTTACTTGAATAGAATAATAACTATTTTTTTTAGAATTTTTAATTTGTGTAATAAAATTTGGTTGTATTTTAATTACTGTAACTGGTATAGATATACCATCTTTAGTAAAAATTCTTGTCATACCAATTTTTTTTCCAATTATACACTTCATTATTTGTTCTCTGGATTATTATATATTAATCTAAGCTAATTTGAACATCTACACCAGCAGCAAGATCAAGTTTCATTAAAGCATCTACAGTTTTTTCTGTTGGTTTTACAATATCTATTACTCTTTTATGAGTACGTATTTCATATTGATCACGAGCATCTTTATTAGCATGTGGAGAAATCAAAATTGTAAAACGTTCTCTTTTTGTTGGTAATGGAATTGGTCCGCGAACTTGTGCACCAGTTCTTTTAGCAGTTTCAACTATTTCTAAAGTTGAATGATCTATTAAGCGATGATCAAAAGCTTTTAAACGTATACGAATTCTTTGGTTCTGCATTAGGTCAGAACTCCAATTATATAATAAAAATAAAAAAAATTATACTAAAAGTTTTATGTAATTACTTTAATTTTTTATAATTTATTTTTTAATTTTTATAAATTAATAAATTTAAATATTATTTTTTTTTATAAAAATTTTGTTAAAAAATAATTATTTAAAATTAATTTTATTAAAATAATAAATGAATTTTATAAAAAAATCAAATACTAATAAATTTTTTATATAATTTAATTATAAACTAATTATTAATAAATAACAAATAACATATATTTTTTAAAAATTATTTATATAAATAAAATTATATTAAATTATATTTTATATATATAAAATATATCATATATATGATAATTAAAATATTTATTTTAAAATAAATTACCAATAATTTTCACTAGTTATATGTCCTGGTTTTTTTTTTAAATTTTTATTCATATTTTTATATTTTTTTAAAATTTTTTGAGTATCAGATACCATATTAGGATTTCCACATAACATAATATGACTTTTTAAAGGATTTATTTCAAGTCCTATAGATTTTTCTAATTTACCATTAGAAATTAATAAAGGAATACGACCATGTAAAGAATTTTTTATTTTTTCACGACTAATAATTGTTTGTATTTTTAAAATATTATTATATTTATTTTTTAATTCTATCATTTTATTAAAATAATTTAAATCTTTTAAAAAACTTACTGCATGTACTAATACAATATTTTTAAATCTTTTAATATCTTCTCCTTGTTCTATCATAGATAAAAATGGTCCTATAGCTGTACCAGTAGATAACATCCATAAATCTTTACAATATAAAGGAATATTTTTTAATATAAAAAATCCATAAGATTTTTTAGATATCATTAATTCATCATTTATAGATAATTTAAATAATAATGGACTTAATTTACCTTGTACAATTTTTGAAATATAAAATTCTAAATTTTTATTTTTAGGTGCATTAACATATGAATATGCTCTTTGTATTTTTCTTCCATTAACTTTAATAGATAATTTAGCAAATTGTCCAGCTATAAAATTATCAATAGAAGCATGTAATATTAAACTAAATAAATTTTTTGTCCAATAATTTATTTTTATAATTTTTCCAATTATCCATTCATTCATAATATATTTCTCTAAAATTTATTAAATATAATATATTATTAAATAATAATATAATTTTTTAAAAGATTTGTATAAAATTATTATATATTTTATTATATTTTAAAAAATTTAAAAATATTTTTAAATTTTTATATATTATTTTATATAAAATTTTATTAAATTAACATATTTTTAATAAAAATTTTTAAATAATATTTAAATTTAATATTTAAATATATATTTTTTAAAAATTATTTTTAATAAAATTTTATATAAAATTTATAAAATAAAATAAATTTTAAATAAAATATTTAATTTTTTTAAAAAAACTTTAAATAAAAATTAATATTAAAATTTTATAGATTGCATATAAATTGTTTCAATAATAGATTGAATTCCATATGAACGAGATGGAGTTAAATATTTGTTTAAATTAAGTTTTTTTAAATAATATTGTATATCTTCTTTTATTATTTTTTTAACATTAATTCCTTCAAAAATAATAAAAATTATTGCAATTAAACCTTTTACAATAGAAGCATCACTATCTCCATAAAATTTAGCTATTCCTTTTTTATTAGAAGTCAAAACTATCCATACTTGACTTTGACATCCACTAATTAAATATTTTTTAATACGAAATTTTTCTGGAAATAAAGATAATTTTTTACTAAGTTCAATAATATATATATATTTTTCTTCCCAATTATAACAACGAGAAAAATTATATAATAATTTTTTTTTATTAGGTAAATAATACATAAAATTTTTTCCATAATTTTTATATAAAAATTTTTTGTTATTAATTAAATTATTTATTTAATAAATTTTGTATATATATTAATTTTTCAATAAATATATCTATTTCATTAAAATTTGTATAAATTGCTATAGATATTCTACACATACTTTTTACATTAAAAAAATTCATTAATGGCATAGCGCAATGATGACCAGTTCTTAATGCAATTCCGTATTGATCTAAAAAAGTACCAACATCATATGCATGATTTTTTTTTAAATTAAAAGAAATAACTCCTATTTTTTTTTTAGGTCCATATAATATCAATCCAGGTATTTTTTTTAATTTTTTTAATGTATATTTTATAATTTTATTTTCATATTTTTCAATAGATTTTAATCCAATTTCTTTTATATAAGAAATCGCAGATCCTAAACCTATTATGCCAGAAATATTAGGAGAACCAGCTTCAAATTTCCATGGAGATTTTTGATATGTAACTCCTTCTGTTAAACTTACTGTATTAATCATACCACCTCCTACTTGCCATGGAGAAATATTATTTAAAATTGATTTTTTTCCATATAATATTCCAATTCCAGATGGTCCATAAATTTTATGTCCAGAAAAAACATAAAAATCACAATCTAATTCTTTTACATTAACTTCTTGATGCATTATTGCTTGAGATCCATCTACTAAAATTAATGCATTACTAATATTTCTAATATAACTAATAATTTTTTTTATTGGATTTATTGTACCTAAAACATTAGAAACTTGTGTAATACAAAAAATAGATGTTTTTTTATTTATAAGTAAATTTATATAATTTAAATTTAATTTTCCATTAGGTAAAATAGGTATATAATTTAATTTTAATTTTTTTCTTTTTGCAAGTAATATCCAAGGTACTATGTTTGAATGATGTTCCATTTGTGTAATAATAATATTATTACCTTTTTTTAAAAATTTTTTATTTAAAGAATTAGCAACTAAATTAATTCCTTCAGTAGAATTTTTTACAAAAATTATTTCTTCTGAATCAGCATTTATAAATTTACTTATTTGTAATCTAATTGATTCTAATTGTTTTGTAGATTCTATACTTAATTTATGTGTTCCTCTGTGAACTGCAGAATATTTTTTTTTATAAAAATTTTTTTCATTACTTATAACTATTTTAGGTTTTTGAGAACTTGATGCACTATCAAGATAAATTAATTTATTATTATTAATTTTAGTTTTTAATATAGGAAAATCTGAACGTATCCGATTAATAGGATAATTCATATTTATACTCCAAGTAAGAAATTATGAATATATGATGTAATATATTGTGTAATAATTTTTTCATCTATTTTAGATATTACTTCATATGCAAAAGCTTGTATCATCATATTTTTTGCATTAATATTATTTATACCTCTAGATCTTAAATAAAATATTTGTTTTTTATTAATATTTCCAAAAGTACTTCCATGTTTACATTGTACATCATCATTATAAATTTCTAATTGTGGTTTACTATTTATATTAGCTTTAGAATCAACAATAAAATTGTTATTAATCATTGAAGCATTTGTATTTATAGATTTTTTATTAATTTTTATAAGTCCATTAAATAATCCAATGCTTTTATTAAATGCAATAATTTTATGTAATTGTCTACTAATACAATTATAAGAGTTATGTTGTAAATATGTATTAATATTAAATTTATCTTTATTTGATAATAATGAAAGAGTATTCATAAAAAAATTTGATTTATTTTTATTTATATTTATATTTTTAGTAAAAAAATTTAATCCTGAATTTAACGTAAATACATTACTTTTTACTAAAGATTTTTTTTCAATAAAAATATCATTATTAAAAAAATTATAACTATTTAAACTTCCTTGTAATAAAATTATATGATTTATAATAGAATTATTTTTCACAGAAATAGTTGTACGAGATCCATTAAAATATTTTTTATTATCTAATCCTATAAAATGTTCAATAATTGTTCCATTTGATTGATTATTTATTTCAAAATGATGACGATAATGAGAAGTATATAAATTACTTTTACTATTAGATCCATTATTAAAATGAATTAAATATAAAGGTTTTTTTTCAATAGAATTATTTGATAAAGTTATATATATAATTTCATTACTAAGACTTTCTGTAATATAAAGAAATAATTCAGGTTTAATAGGTTCAGGAAGAATTAATAAATCATTTTCTTTTTTAACTTGAATATTCCATAATCCAGTATATGTATCACTTAAATAAGGTATAAAAATACCATCAACAAAAACTAATTTATATACATTTTCTTTAATACTTAAATTATTTATTTGTTTAAAATTTATTTTTTTTAAAAATGGCATAATAAAATTATGTTTAAAAAAATTGTTTAAAGATATATATTTCCAATCTTCATTTTTATTATATAATTTCCATAAATTTTTAAGTATTTTCCAATTATTTAATGATTTAGAAGAACGAATTATATCAGATTTAGAAAAAATTTTATACCATTGAGAAATAATTCTAGATTTATGATTTAATAATATTTCCATACCCTTTTTCCTCAATATATTTAACTAATTTTAAATCACCAGATTTTATAATACGTCCTTTATATAAAATATGTATTTTATCTGGTTTTATATAATCTAATATTCTTTTATAATGAGTTATAATTATAAAAGATCTATTTTTTGTTCTAAGAGAATTAATTCCTTTAGAAATAATTTTAATAGCATCAATGTCTAATCCAGAATCAGTTTCATCTAAAATACAAAGTTTTGGTTCTAAAATTGCCATTTGAAGTATATCATTTATTTTTTTTTCACCTCCTGAAAAACCAACATTTACAAATCTATTTAAAAGATCTTTAGACATATTAAGCATTTTTATTTTTTTTTCTACAAGATCTAAAAATTCAAATTTATCTAAAATATTTTTTTTATTATATTTTCTAATTGAATTTATTGAAGTTTGTAAAAATAAACTATTACTAATTCCAGGAATTTCAACTGGATATTGAAATGCTAAAAAAATACCTTCACAAGCTCTTTCTTCTATATTCAATTTACATAAATTTTTTTTTTGAAAAAAAATATTTCCTTTAGTAATATTACAATCTTCTCTTCCAGTTAAAGTTGCAGATAATGTACTTTTTCCAGATCCATTAGGACCCATAATTACATGAATTTCTTGAGGTTTAATAATTAAATTTATTCCTTGAAGAATTTTTTTCTTTTCTATATCAACATGTAAATTTTCAATAAATAACATTTATTGTTTCCTTAATTTAAATATTCTTTAATTTTATATTTAAATATATAATATTTTTAACCTACACAATTTTTTAAATTAGACTCTAATAAACTAGTTGCTTCTACAGCAAACTCAAGAGGTAATTTAGATAAAATGTCTTTACAAAATCCATTTACTATCATAGAAATAGCATTATCTTCATTAATTCCACGTTGTTTACAATAAAAAAGTTGATCATGTCCAATTTTTGAAGTAGTTGCTTCATGTTCTAATATAGAATTTTTATTATAAACTTCTAAATATGGAAAAGTATGTGATCCACATTTATCTCCAATAATCATAGAAGAACATTGCGTATAATTTCTAGCATTATAAGCATTAGACATAATTTTAACTAATCCTCTATATGTATTATCACTTTTACCTAATGCAATTCCTTTAGAAATAATAGTAGATTTTGTATTTTTTCCAATATGTATCATTTTTGTTCCAGTATCTGCTTGTTGATGATAATTAGTTAATGCTACAGAAAAAAATTCTCCTATTGTATTATCACCTTTTAATATAACACTTGGATATTTCCATGTAATAGCAGCTCCAGTTTCAGATTGAGTCCAAGACATTTTAGAATTTTTTCCAAAACATAAAGCACGTTTAGTAACAAAATTTAAAATACCTTCATTAATATGTTTTCCAGAAAACCAATTTTGTACTGTGGAATATTTAACTTGTGCATTTTTTAATAATATTACTTCTACTACTGCTGCATGTAATTGATATTTATTATGTGCAGGGGCTGAACATCCTTCAATGTAACTTACATAACTATTTTTATCTGCTATAAGAATAGTTCTTTCAAATTGTCCTGTATTCGGTGAATTAATACGAAAATAAGTTGATAATTCAATTGGACAATGTACATTTTTTCCAACATAAATAAATGTTCCATCAGAAGCTACTGCAGAATTAAGAGCAGAAAAAAAATTATCATTAATTGGTACTACACTTCCTAAATATTTTTTTACTAATTTTGGATAACAATGAATAGCTTCATTAAAAGAACAAAATATAATACCTTTTTTTAATAATTTTTTTTGATAAGTAGTGGAAACTGATACAGAATCAAAAATAGCATCTACTGCTATATTATTATTTTCAGTAATAGGAACTCCAAGCTTGTTAAAAGTTTTTTTTACTGGATCAATTAAATATTTTTTTTTAAAATTATTATTATTTTTTAAGTTTTTTTTATTTTTACAATTTTTACAAGAAGGAACTGAATAATAAATATAATCATTATAATTTAATTTATTATATTTTGCTTTTAACCAATGTGGTTCTTTCATTTTAATCCATGCATTATATGCAGATAAACGAAAATTTAACATCCACAATGGTTCATTTCTTTTTTTAGATATTTCTTTAATTATTTTTTTGTTAATTCCAAAAGATAATTCTTCATTTTTTATTTTTGTAAAAAAACCTTCTTTATATTTATTTTTTTTGTTAAAAAATTTTTTTTGATTTATTTTACTAGACATAATAATATATTTATACACCATAATTAAATGTTAAAACTTTCTCCACATCCACAAAGATTTTTTACTTTAGGATTATAAAATTTAAATACATAATTTAAATCTTCTTGTATATAATCTATAGTTATACCATCAATTAATGGCATAATTTTTAAAGGAGCATAAATTTTTATTTTTTTATATTTATAAACAAAATCATTTTTATTATAAAAAAAAACTTCTTCTAATTTATATATATATCCTGCACATCCAGAATTTTTTATATTTATTTTAATTCCAATTAAATTATTATTTTTTTTAATTAAAAAAGTAATTTGATTTATAGCTGAATTAGTCAAAATAAAACCTTTCCAAGATTTTTTTTTATTTTTTTTTATTTTATATTTTTCTTCTATCATAAGATTTCCATTAAAATTATTCTAATAATATTAATATATTATATTTTTAATAAATATATTTAATTTAATTAAATATTAAAATATATTTATAATTAAATTTTAATAAATATTATTATAATTTTATATAAAATTTTTATTTAAAATAAAAAAATATATAAAAATATATTTTTAATTTATTTATTTATTTATAAATAAAATACTTATTTATTATATAATAAATATAAATACTAAAAAGTATATAAATTTTTTAAATTTAAAAATAAATAAAATATATATAATATTTTAATTATATTTATTAATATTTTATATATATAAATTAATTAAAATTTATAAAAATTAAAAAAAATAATATTTATTTAAATAAATAATTTAATTAATATTTTTAAATAAAATTTCATTTATTATAAAATTTATATTTTATTTAATATTTATTAAGTATATTTAAATAAATTTTTATTTAAAAATATTAATTTTTATTAAAATACTTAAATTATTAAAAATAATATTTTTAATTAAAAAAAAATATATTAATAATATATTAAATATATTATAAATAAAAATAATAAAATTATTATATTTGCTATTTAAAATAAAATAAATATAAAAAATAATAAAAAAATTAATAAATAATTTTTTTAAAAAATAATTATTTTTATATAATAGATAAATTTAAAATAAAAATATATAATATTAAAAATTAATTTATTTAAAAAAACAATTATTAATTTTAATAAAAATAAAATATTAACTTTTTAATTATAAAAAATTTAAAAATTTTTATTTTTATAAAATTTATAATAAATTTTTATTTTTTATAAATAATATTTAAGTTTATATTATTTTATATGTAAATAGGTTAAAATTATTATTATGATAGATTTTTATATTTTACTTAAATTAATTAATTTTTTATCAGATGGATCTATATTTTTTCCTAAAATGTTAGGAATTAATTCTAATAAAATTTATATTTATATAAATATAATAAAAAGTTGGGGTATTAATATACATAAATTAAGTAATAATACTTATAAAATTAATTATCCATTAGATTTATTAGATAAAAGAAAAATATTATCTAATATTTTAAAAGGAAAAATATATATATTTTCAGTACTTGATTCTACTAATCAATTTTTAATAAAAAAAATAAATAAATTAAAATCAGGAGATGTTTGTATTACAGAACATCAAATAAAAGGAAGAGGAAAAAATGGAAAAAAATGGATATCTACATTTGGAGGTAATATATGTTTTTCAATGTATTGGTTTTTAAAAAATGGATTTAATTCTTTATATGGATTAAGTATTATTATAGCATTTGTGATAGCAAAAGTTTTATATAATATTGGATTATCAGAAATATTTATAAAATGGCCTAATGATTTATATTTTAAAAATAAAAAAATTGCAGGTATTTTAATAGAATCAATTGGAAAAATAAATAATTCAGTACAAGTAATTATTGGAATAGGAATTAATATAAATATGCCTTATACAAATAAATTAAATATAAAAAAAATAATTAATTTAAAAGATACTGGAATAATTTTCGATCGTAATTTATTATTAATAAATTTAATAAATACATTAAAAAAATCATTAAAAAAATTTGAATCTAATAAACTTTTATTGTCATTTCCTAAATATAATTTAATAAATAATTTTATTAAAAAATCACATTTTTTTAAAAAAAAAAATAAAGATAATTTTTTTTTATATAAAAATATTTATTAAATATTATAACATAATTTATGTTATTGCTAAAATATTAAATCCTCCATCTACATGTATAATTTCTCCTGTAATTCCAGATGAAAGATTAGATATTAAAAATGAAGCAACATTTCCAATATTTTTTATAGTAATATTTTTTTTAATTGGAGATTTTAAAACATTTTTTTTTAACATTTTTTTAAAATCTTTTATTCCAGAAGATGCTAAAGTATATATTGGTCCAGAAGAAATAGCATTTACTCTTATAAATTTTGATCCAAGAGAATTTGCCATATATTTAGTATTTGCTTCTAAAGAGGCTTTAGCTATACCCATTATATTATAATTTTGTACAACACGCTCTGCACCTAAATATGTAATTGTAATAATAGAAGAATTTTTATTTAACATTTTTTTACTTTCTTTTGCTAAAGATACAAAACTATAAGAACTAATTTCATGAGAAAGTAAAAAATCTTTTCTATTAATATTTTCTATATAATCTCCTTTTAATTGTTCTTTAGAAGCATAAGCTATTGAATGAACAAATCCATCAAAATTTTTCCAAATTTTTGATAATTTTTTAAATAAATATTTTATTTGATAATCTTCTTTAACATCACATGGTAATATAATATTAGAATTAAATTTTTTAACTATTTTTTTTACTCTATCTTTTAATTTTTTATTTTGATAAGTAAACGCTAATTCTGCTCCTTCTCTATTCATACATTTTGCTATTCCATATGAAATAGATTTTTTACTAGATATACCTGTAATTAATATTTTTTTATTTTTAAGAAATCCCATAGTATTTTCCTATAAAAAATAAATTATAAATAAATATTTAAATTTAAATAATATAAATTTATTTTAAATTAATAATTAATATATTTATTTTTTTAATAAATATTTTATATAATATTTATTTAAAATAAATTTGTTTCATCTTTTATTTGATTAATCCATTTTTTAACTCTTATTTTAGTTAAATTTGATTGTCTATCTTGATCAATAGCTAAACCAATAAAATTTTTTTTATTAATTAATCCTTTTGATTCATCAAAATAATATCCTGAAGTTGACCATTTACCAACTAATTTTATTTTATTTTTATTTATAATATTTTTATAAAGAGTACCCATTGCATCACAAAAATATTCTGAATAATCTTCTTGATCTCCACATCCAAATAATGCTATTATTTTTTTTGAAAAATTAATAGTTTTAAATATAGGAAAAAAATCATCCCAATCACATTGAGCTTCTCCATAATACCATGTAGGAATTCCAAAAATAATAAATTTATATTTTTCTATATCTTTTTTATAACTTTTAGATATATCATAAACATCAACTATATCTTTTCCTAAAATTTTTTGTATTAAAAAAGCAATATATTCAGTATTACCAGTATCACTACCAAAAAAAATTCCTATTTTTTTCATTAATTAATGTATCCTTTTATTAAAAAAATTATTTTTAATAAAAAATTTTATTAATAATAAAAATTATTAATAATTTTATTTTTATTAAAAAATTTTTATTTATATATAAATTATAATATATTTATTTTTAATAAAATTTTTTTTAATTTTTATATTAAAATACTTATTTATAATATGAAAAATATATAAATATTTATTTAATAAAAAATTATATTAATATTTATTTTTATATATATTATTATTTATTTTTTATATTTATTAAATATATTAAATTTAATAATATATAAAATATTTATTATTAATTTTATTTTATATAAATAAAAAATTATATTAAAATTTTAACATTATAAATAAAATTTTATTTAAAAAAAAATTTATATATTTTATATTAATTTAAAAATAATTAATTTTTTTAAAAAAATTAATAATAAATTTAATAAAAATATTAATTAAAATTAATAAAAAATTTTTAAAATAAATTATATTATATATAATATATAATTTTTTATAAAAAATATATTTTTTTATTAAAAAAATATATTATAATGTTTATTTATTAACATTTTATAATTTATTTTAATAATTTTAATAAAATTTATTAAATATTTTCAAAATATTTAATATTAAATATTTTATTTTAAATTTATATTATTAAATTTTTTATTTAAAATTTTAATAAAATTTTAAATAAAATAATTAATTTTATAAATATTTATTAATAATTTTTAAATTTTTAAAAGAATATATAAATATGAAAAATAAAATATTAAAATTTTTATTTGTTTTAATTTGTATAGTTTTTTTTTATAAAAAAACTTTAGCTTCTTCAAAAGAAATTAATAATTTTTTTGAACCTTTTACTTATCAAAAAAATTTTAATAATTTAAATTTATATATTTTTTCAAAAAAAATAAAACATATTTATCCTAATAAAACAATATTATCTGGAAATGTTAAAATTTTATATAAAAAAAATAAATTATTTGCTGATTCAATTATAATTAAAAAAAATAATTATTTTTTAAAAAAAAATAATTATAAAATAAATGCTTATGGAAATGTAAATTATATAGGGAAAAATTTTAATCTAAAAGGATCTAATTTTAAATTAAATTTAAATAAAAAAAAAATATGTATTTTTGATGGAAAATATAAAATTAATAATATTTATGGATATGGAAAATATGATTATATTAAATATAATATAAAAAAATTTTATACAATTGCAAAAAATGTTACATTTACATGTAATTCATTAAATAATAAAATTTGGAATATTTTAGGAAAAAAAATTATTTATAAAAATAAAAAAAAAATAATAAATATATGGAATGTATATTTTAAAATAAATAAAATTCCTATTTTTTATACACCTTATATACAAATTCCTATAAAAAAAAAAAATAAATTTAAATTTCTTATGCCTTCTTTAAAGAAAAAACATAATAATGGTATAGAATTTAAAATTCCATATTATATATATTTTTCTCAAAAATATAATTTTATTATAATTCCACATTATATAAAAAAAATAGGAAAATTTATTGAAATAGAAACAAGATTTTTAAAAAAAAATATAAATGGATTATTAAAATTTAATTTATTTTTTAATAAAAAATCTTATAAAAAAAATAAATGGTTATTATATTGGAAATATAATTTTATATTAAATAAACATTGGAAATTTCATACAAATTATATAAATAGTAATGATTTAGATTTTTTTAAAAAAATAAAATTAAATTATGGAGATATGATAAAAGGATTTATTAAAAAAGATTTTATTTTACATTTTTCTAATAAAAAATGGGATGCTTATATAAAATATAATAAAATTTATAGTTTAAATAAAAAAATTAATAATAATTTTCAAAAAAAACCTCAAATAGAAATTTTTTATGAAAGTGATAAAAAAGGTCCATTTAGTTTTAAATTATTTAATCAAATAACATATTTTACTAATATTTATAAAAATAAAATTAATGTAATAAGATTTCATTCAGAACCAATAATAAATTTATTTTTATTTAATTATTTAGGAAAATTAAATACAGAAATAAAATTAATGAATACTTATTATAAAATAAGTAATTTAAAAAAAAATAAAAATACTTTTTTTAAACAAAAATATAATAGAAGTATTATTTATAGATTTTTACCTCAATTTAAAACTCATGGAAAAATAATATTAGAAAGAAATATAAAAATTTTAGATAAATATATTCAAACTTTAGAAATTCAAGCAAAATATTTATATATTCCATATAAAGATCAAAATAATATAAAATTATATGATACTTCTATATTAAAAACTAATTATATAAATATTTTTAGAGATTATTTATATAATAATATAGATAGAATTTCTTCAGCTAATCAATTACCAATAGGTATTACAACTAGAATTTATAATTCTAAAGCAATTGAAAAATTTCATGCTTCAATAGGACAAATTTATTTTTTTTCTTATAAAAATATTATTAATAATTCAAAAGTTAATCATATACCTTATATAGGTAGTGATTTTTACATAAGTGATTTATATTGGTATATAAATAATAAATTAAAATTTTATTGTATTTTAGAATATCAAAATTCATATAAAAAATTAAAAATAGGAGATATTATTATTGAATTTAATAATAATAAAATGAATACATTATTTTTAAGTTATCATAATTTATTAACAGAATTTTTTAAAAAAAAACATACAAAAATAAATAATTCTAAACAATTTAGTTTAATTGGAAGTTATCCATTAAATAAATCTATATTTTTTATAGGTTCATTTTATTATAATTTTAAAAATAAAAAAATAATGCATGAAGCAATAGGAATAAAATATAATAGAAATTATTGGTCTATTAATTTAGGATTTTCAAAAAGTTTTATTAATTCTAATAAAATAAAAAATCAATATAAAAATAAAATATTTTTAAAATTTGAATTAAATGGATTAAAAAATAAAAATTCTTTAGAAAATATAAAATTTATTTCAAATATTTTACCATATCAAACAATTTTTTAATAAAAATTTTATTAAATATAATAAATCTAATTAATTAAAATATATGGTCATATAATGAAATCTTTAAAAATTATTTTTTTATTATTAATACTTTATTCTCAAAATATTTTTTCACAAGAAAAAATTTTAAATAAAATTGTTGCAATTGTAAATAATAATATTATTTTAAAAAGTGATGTTTATTTAACATATTTTTTAATGAAATTAAATAAAAATAAATACATAAAAAAAAAAATAATTAATAAATCTTATATATATAAAAAAATTATTAATAAATTAATAATAGATACTTTAATTTTAGAACAATCTTTTAAAAAAAAAATATTTATTAATAAAAAAGAAATTAATTATTTTTTAAAAAAATTTATTAAAAATAATAATTTTACTAAAAATACATTAAAAAAATATTTAATAAATTTAAATATTAATTATAAAGATTTTATTGAAAAAATTAAAAAAGAAATATTAATTTTTAAATTAAAAAATAAAGAAATTTTAAATAGAATTAATATTCTTCCAGAAGAAATAAAAACATTAACTAATAATATTATTAATAAAAAAAAAATTAATGAATATAAAATTAGTCATATTTTAATTCCATTAAAAGAAACAGATAATTCTTATAAAATAAATAAATTAAAAATTTTATCTAATTTATTTTTTATAGAAAGTAAAAAAAATATTAAATTTAAAAAATTAATTAATATTTTTTCTACAAAAAAAAGAAAAATTATTTTAGAAAAAATAGGATGGATTAATTATAATGATCTTCCTAAGATATTTCATTATTATTTAAAAAATACTAAAAAAAATACAATAATTGGACCAATTCGTTCAAATGCTGGTTTTCATATTTTAAAAATTCATGATATATATTGTAATAATGAAAAAAAAATAGTTACTAAAATTAATTTATATCATATGAGTTTCAATTTTCATTCAAATTTTTTTTGTAAAAATAAATATTTTAATTCATTAAAATTAATACAAAAAATTAAAAATAATGATTTATTATATAATAATTTTATTTTTAAGAAAAAAAAAATAATTAATAATAATTTAAATAAAAAAAATAATAAAAATATAATTAATTATAATTTTTTAAAAAAAATTATTAACCTTAAACAAGGAGAAATTAGTCCATTTTTTTATTTAAATAAAAAATGGAATTGTATTAAAATTTTAAATATAAATGAAATATATAATACAAAAAAAATTGATCAAATATCTTATAATAAATTATTAAATTATAAATTTAAAATTGAATTAAAAAAATGGATAAATGAAATTAAATCAAATGCTTATATAAAAATTATATATAATAAATTTTAAAATAAATTATATCTTACATTTTTATATAAAATTTTTTAATAAATATTAATTTAAATAAAAATAAAAAATTAAATATATTTAATAATAAAATATTTATATAAAAAAATAAATTTAATTAATTTTAAATTAAATAAAATTATATATAATAATTTATAAACAAAAATTTTAATTAAAAATATTATTAATACTTAAAATGAATAAATATATTTATAAAAATTATAAAGTAAAAAAATTTTTTGGACAAAATTTTTTAATAGATAAAAAATTAATTAATTCTATTATTTCAATTATTAATCCTAAATTAAATCAAAATATTATAGAAATAGGTCCTGGCTTTGGTTCTTTAACATATCCAATTTTAAAAAAAAATAATAATTTAACTGTTATTGAAATTGATAAAAATTTATCTTCTTATTTATTATTAAATAATATTTTAAAAAAAAATATAAATATTATTGAATCAGATGCTAGAAAAATAAATTTATCTAAATTATGTAATAATAAAAAAAAATCATTAAGAATAATTGGAAATCTTCCATATAATATTTCAATTCAATTATTATTTCATTTATTTAAATATATCGAATATATTGATGATATGTATTTAATGTTTCAAAAAGAAGTAGCTAATCGTTTAACCGGAAAAATAAATAATAAATCTTATGGAAAATTAAGTATTATGGCACAATATAAATGTTATATTAAATCAGTATTAGATATACCTTCTATTGCTTTTCGTCCAATTCCTAAAGTAAATTCTTCATTAGTTTATTTTTTACCTTATAAAAAACCAAAATATTTTATTTATTGTAAAAAAACTTTAAATAATATTGTATTTTCAGCATTTAATCAGAGAAGAAAAACTATAAAAAAAAGTTTAAAAAATTTTTTTAAAATTAAAGAATTTAAAATATTAGGTATAAATGAAAAATTACGAGCTGAAAATATTACTTTAAAACAATATTGTAGTTTATCTAATTTTTATACAAAAAATATTCTTAAAAAATATAAATAAAAATATAAATATAAAAATTATTAAAAATTTATAAAAATTAAAAATTAAATTTTAATATTATATATATTTTATGAAAATTTAATTAAATATTAAAATAATTTTTTATATATTTTAATATTTTAATAAAAATTTAATTAAATTTAAAAAAATATTATATTTTATTAATTTTAATAAATTAAAGCTTAATACATTAATTAATATTTAAATTTTAAATATAAATTAATTATTAAAATTTTTAATTATATTTTTATATATAATTTATTTAAGATAAAAATATATTTATTAAAATTTTTTATATTTAAATTTTTATTAAAAATAAATTAAAATAATTATTTTTATATAAAAATTAATTTAATTATAAATTTTAATAAAATTTTATTAATCATCTAAAAAACTCTTTAAAACCTCTGAACGACTTGGATGTCTTAATTTTCTTAAAGCTTTTGCTTCAATTTGTCTTATTCTTTCACGTGTAACATCAAATTGTTTTCCAACTTCTTCTAAAGTATGATCTGTATTCATATCTATTCCAAATCTCATTCTTAAAACTTTAGCTTCACGATCTGTTAATCCTGATAAAATATCATTAGTGGCTGATTTTAAACTATCAGATGTTGCTGATTCTAATGGTAATTCTAATGAAGTATCTTCTATAAAATCACCTAAATGTGAATCATCATCTTCTCCTATAGGAGTTTCCATAGAAATAGGTTCTTTAGATATTTTTAAAACTTTTCTAATTTTTTCTTCAGGTATTAACATTCTTTCTGATAATTCTTCTGGTGTTGGCTCTCTTCCCATTTCTTGTAACATTTGTCTAGATATTCTATTTAATTTATTAATTGTTTCAATCATATGTACAGGAATTCTTATAGTTCTTGCTTGATCAGCTATAGATCTTGTTATAGCTTGACGAATCCACCATGTTGCATATGTAGAAAATTTATATCCACGACGATATTCAAATTTATCTACCGCTTTCATTAATCCAATGTTACCTTCTTGTATTAAATCTAAAAATTGTAAACCACGATTTGTATATTTTTTAGCAATAGAAATAACTAATCTTAAATTTGCTTCTACCATTTCTTTTTTAGCTCTTCTAGCTTTTGCTTCTCCTATAGACATTCTTCTATTAATATCTTTAACTTGTTTAAGAGTTAATCCTGTTTCTTTTTCTATCTTACGTAATTTATTTAAACTTTTAAAAATTTCATTATTTAATTTATAAAGATTTTTAGACCAAGATTTTTTCATAGAAACAGCAGTATAAAACCAAGATTTATTTGTTTCATTTCCATAAAATAAAGAAATAAAATTTTTTTTAGGCATTTTACTTACTTCTATACAAAGTTTCATTATTATTCTTTCTTGAATTCTTATTTTTTTTATAATGTATCTCATTTGATAAACTAAAAAATTAAATTGTTTTGGAACTAATTTAAATTGATTAAAAATATTAGATAAATTTTTTATTTTTTTTATTGAATTTTTATTAAATTTATATTTTTTTTTTGAAAAATTATAATTAATTTTATATTGTTTTTTTAATTCTATAAATTTTATTCTAGCAAATTCAGGATCTATTTTATTATCTTCATCAGAATGCGTATTATTTTCATCTTCATCAGAAATTTCTATCTCAGATATTTCTGATCCAATATGTGTAACAGGAGGTATTTCTTTTATATTAGGATCAATAAATCCACTAATTAATTCTGATAACCTTACTTCACCAGATTGTACCTTATCATATTGATCTAATAAATATATAATAGATTTAGGATATTCTGAAACAGAAGATTGAACCTCATTAATTCCATCTTCAATTCTCTTAGCTATATTTATTTCTCCTTCTCTTGTTAATAATTCTACTGTCCCCATTTCTCTCATATACATTCTTATTGGATCTGTAGTTCTTCCTATTTCTGATTCTACACTAGATAAAACTTGAGCTGCATCTTCCACATCATCTTCATCAGTTTCAGAATTATTAGTTGATGATAATAATATTTCATCAACATTAGGAGTTTCTTCCATAACTTGAATACCCATATCATTTATCATTTGAATAATATTTTTAATTTGATTAGAATCAATAATATCTTTTGGTAAATAATCATGAATCTCTGCAAAAGTTAAATATCCTTGATCTTTACCTTTTTTAACAAGTAATTTTAGTTGTGATTTTGAATTTTTCTCCATAAAACAATCCTATTATTTATATAAATTTAAAATTAATAATAAATTTTTATTTATTAAAAATAATTTTTATTATTTTTATATTTTATATGAAATATATTTATACTTTTATATAAATTATAATTTAATTATTTATTAGCAAGAAATTTATTTAATGACCATAATTCTTTTTTTTCATTAAAATTTAATCCACGTATTTTTTCTAATGATAATAACATTTCTTGTCTATCTATTAATAAAGAATTTTTTAATTTTTTTAAAGAATCTAAAAATATTTTTTTAGTTACATTTTCAGAAATCATATTATTAGATAATAATATTTTTTTAATTTTTTTATAACAAATATTATTTCTAAATATTTCTAATATTAAACCAGTTGTAATATTTGGATTAATTTTAATTAAATTAATTAATTTTATAAAAAATTTTACTCCTGGTGTTTTTGAAAAATAAAATTTATTTGTTTTTTTAATATATATATGTAATTTAGGATTTTGTATTAATAATCCAATTAATATACGCATAGTAGTATTTTTTATACTATTATTTATAATAGATAATTTAAATGAAGATCGTATAGGAAAAAATTTCTCTAGCTCAAATTCATTTAAAAAACCTAAAATATTAGCTAATTTTTTTCTTATATGTAATTTTAAATTATTTCCTGGTATTTTTTGAATCAAAGGAAGTGTAAGAGAAATAAATTTAACATGATCTTCTATATTAGTTAATTTAATTTTGTATAAAAATTTTTCAAATAAAAATTTTGAAAAAGGTTTAGCATTATTAATTAATTTTTCAAATTTTTTAAATCCTATTTTACGAATTAATGTATCTGGATCTTCTTTATTAGGTAAAAAAATAAATTTTAATTGATATCCATCCTTTAAATATATTAATGATTTTTTTAATAAATTCCATGCAGCTTTTTTTCCAGAATCATCTCCATCATAACAACATATTACATTATCAGTAAATCTATATAATATTTGAATATGATTTGAATTAATAGAAGTTCCAAGAGATGAAACTGCATAATTAATATTATATTGAGCTAAAGAAATAACATCAAAATATCCTTCAACTAATAATAATTTTTCTATTTTAATTTTATTTTTTTTTGCTTCATATAATCCATATAATTCTTTTCTTTTACTAAAAATTTTAGTTTCTGGAGAATTTATATATTTTGGAAAAATATCATTAATTGAACGAGCTCCAAAAGCAATAATATTTCCATATTGATTTTTAATAGGAATCATTATTCTTTCTCTAAATCTATCATATTTTATTCCATTTTTAGAATAAACAATCATTCCTGTATCATATAATAATTTATTATTTTTTTCTGAATTACCAAATTTGTTACTAATACTTTTCCATTCATTAGAAGAAAATCCAATATTAAAATATGATATAATAGATTTACTAAATCCTCTATTTTTAAGATATTTTAAAGCTAAAAATGAACTTTTTTTTTGTAAATTTTTTTGATAAAAATTATTAATTTTTTTTAAAAAAGAATATAAATAATAAACATTAAAATACTTATCTTTAATAAATTCTTTATTTTTTATGGTAAAAATATTAATATTATTAATTTCAGATAATTCTCTAATAGATTCAATAAAAGAATATTTATCATAATTAATTAAAAAATCAATCACATTTCCATAAATTCCACATCCAAAACAATAAAAAAATTGTTTTTCATAACTAACTGTAAAAGAAGGTGTTTTTTCATTATGAAATGGACATAATGATATAAAATTTTTACCTTTTTGTATTAAATTAATACGTTTTTTAATTAACTCAACAATATTAGTATGTTTAACTAATGTATTAATTAATTCTCGAGGAATTTTTTCAATCATAAAATATTTTACATAAAATATATAAATGTTTTTTATTAGAATTATTAATAATTTTTATTAATAATTTATTTAATAAATAAATTATTAATAAATTTATTATATATTATATATTAATAAATTAATAAATTAATAAAAATTTATTATATTTTATTTTTAATAAAATTTAGTTTTTTTCATATTATTTCTATCCATTTTTTTTATATGACGTTTTATTGCAGAGGCTTTAGCACGTTTTCTAGCAGTAGTTGGTTTTTCATAAAATTCTCTCCTTCTTACTTCTGATAAAATTCCTGCTTTTTCACAAGATCTTTTAAATCTACGTAATGCTACATCAAATGGTTCATTATCTCTTACTTTTATAATTGGCATATATTTCTATAACCTTTTAAATGTATTTTTTAAAAAAAATAAACATAAAGTATTTATATAAAATTTATAAAAATTAATAAAATAGATTATTTTATACAAAAATTTTTTATATAAAATAATCATTTTATTATAAATAAATAATATATTTTAATAATTTTTTTATAAAAAAATATATTTTATATATTTTTATAATTTTTAGAAAGATATTTTTTTACACCTTCTATTGAAGCTTCCATTCCTTCTGAATTTTTTTCCCATTGTGCAGGACATACTTTTTTATTTTTTTCATGAAATTTAAGTGCATCAATTATTCTAATTATTTCATTAACATTTCTTCCAATAGGTAAATCATTTATTGATTGATGTCTAATAATATTTTTTTTATCAATTATAAATGATCCTCTAAGTGCTATACCTAATTTTGGATGTGCAATTCCATAAGAATTAATAATTTCATGTTTAATATCAGATACCATTGGAAAAAATATTTTTCCTATACCACCATTTTTTATAGATGTTGATTTCCATGCATTATGAACAAAAACAGAATCACAAGAAATTCCTACTATTTTAATATTTCTATTTTTAAAATCTAAATAACGATTATTAAAAGCTATTATTTCTGATGGACATACAAATGTAAAATCCATTGGCCAAAAAAAAATAATTGCATATTTATTTTTTATATAATTTTTAAGATTAAAATCTTCTATTATTTTTCCATTATTTAATATAGCAGAAGATGTAAAATCAGGGGCATTTTTTGTAACTAAAATCATTTTCTCTCCTAAATATTTATTTTTTTAAAAAAATTTAAATAAATTAAAATTTAAATTAAATATAAACTTATATTTTTTTATAAATTTTTAATAATTTTAATAAAACTTAAATAATTTAATTTTTAATTTTAATTAAATTTAATAAATTATTTAACTAAAATATTTTTTTTTAAATTTTTAAAAATTTAATTTTTTATTTTATTATTTAAATAATTTATTTATAATTAATAATATAATATATATAAAAATAATTAATATTTTAAATAAATATTTTTATATTAATAAAAAATATTAATTTATAAAAAAAATTTTTATTAATAATTTTATTAATAAAATTATTAATAAAAATTTTTTATAATTTATTTAAAATAAATAATATTTTATAAAAAATTTAAAAAAAATATATTAAACTTATATGTTTATTTAATAAAAAATTATTATAAATAAATATAATAAATAATTTTTTAATTTAGTTAAATTTTTGAGAATTGAAAAAAAATTATAAATTTTTTTAAATATTTTTTTAAAAAAATATTATAATAATTAATATTTATATTTTTTAATTTTTGTAAAAAAATAAATTTTATAGAAAAGAAATAATTATTTATATATATAAAAAATATTAAATAATTTAATTATATAAAAAATATTTATAAATTATTTTTAATATATAAAAAATATATGTACCAATTTAATATTAAAATATATATATTTTAATATTAATTTTTTATGAATTTTTAAAAAAATATATTTATTTAAATTAAATAAATGGCTTTACCAGTATATTTTACACATGCATCATTTTGCTACGGCTGCTTTCTTCCGAACCTGACCGGATTTACAAATTATCATTGTTTAATAATACTGGTATTGCCTATTAAACATTTATTAATTTTAATAAATATTTGTATTAAAATATTTTATATATTTTTTAAATATAAATATATATTAAAATTATATTATATATTATAAATATAATTATAACATAATTTATATAAATTAAAAAAAAATATTAAAAATATTTTAATATTTTTTATTATTTATATTTTAATTAAAAATTTTTAAATTATAAATAATTTTATTTTTTAGATTTAACTGATTCTATTAATCTTTGTAATCCAACTACTTTTTCATTATCTGATGTACGAATTAACGTTACTCCATGAGTATTTCTTCCTATAATACTTACTTCTGAAACTCTAGTTCTTACTAAAGTACCAGCATCTGTAATCATCATAATTTGATCATATTTATTAACTTGTACTGCTCCAACAACTTTACCATTACGTTTAGTAACTTTAATAGAAATTACTCCTTGAGTTGCTCTAGATTTTATTGGATATTCTTTCTTCATAGTTTGTTTTCCATATCCATATTGTGTAACAGTAAGTATTGGTCCTTCACTATGTGGTATTATTAAAGAAATTACTTTATCTCCTTTTAATAAATTAATTCCTATAACTCCTGTAGCAACTCTTCCCATACTTCTTACTTGATTTTCTGGAAAAAGAACAACTTTTCCATAAGATGAAAATAACATAACTTCATTTTTTCCATTTACTAAATCTATTCCTATTAATTCATCACCTTTTTTTAAATGAATAGCAATAATTCCAGCATTTCTTGGTCTACTAAATTCAGTTAAAGATGTTTTTTTTACAATACCACTTGATGTTGCCATAAATACATGCATATTGTTTTTTTTATATTTTCTAAGAGGTAAAATGGCAGTAATTCTTTCATTATTTTTTAATGGAATTAAATTAACAATTGGTTTTCCTCTAGATCCTCTACTAGCTTCTGGTAATTGATATACTTTCATCCAATAAACACGTCCACGACTTGAAAATAACAAAATTGTATCATGAGTATTTGCTACTAATAATCTATAAATAAAATCTTTTTCTTTAATACGAGCTGCTGATTTACCTTTTCCCCCTCTTCTTTGTGCTTCATAATCAATTAAAGGTTGATATTTTACATATCCTTGATAAGATAATGTTACAACAACATCTTCTTTATTAATTAAATCTTTTAAAGTTATATCTTTTATATCTGATGTTATTTTAGTAAGACGACAATCATAATATTCTTTTTTTATAATTTTTAATTCTTGACAAATTACTTCCATTAATAAATCTGAATTATTTAACAATTTATTATATTGTTTTATTTTATTTAATAGAATATTATATTCTTCTAATATTTTTTTATTTTCTAAATTTGTTAATCTTTGTAAACGTAAATCTAAAATAGATTTTATTTGATTTTCAGTAAAAGAATATAAATTATTTTTTTTATTAAATTTTCTTTTAAAATATGGAAATATTTTAAATAAATTATCTTTTTTATTAAAAATTTTTAATTTATTATTTATTAACCATTTTTTATTTTTTAATTTATTTTTTGCTTCTAATGTTGATGAAGAATTTTTAATTAAATTAATTATATAATCTATATTATATAATGCAATTGTTAGTGCTTCTAAAATATGTACTCTTTCACAAGTTTTTTTAAGATCAAATATAGTTCTTTTAGTAATTATTTCTTGTCTATGATTAATAAAAGAGGATATAATATCTTTTAAAGATAAAATTTTAGGTTGACCACGATATAAGGCTACCATATTAATCCCAAAAGATATTTGTAATTGAGTTAAAGAATAAAGATTATTCAATACTATTGATGATACTGAATCTCTTTTAATATCAATAACAATTCTCATTCCATCTTTATCAGATTCATCTCGTAATGCACTAATTCCTTCAAGTTTTCTTTCTTTAACTAATTCAGCTATTTTTTCTATTAATCTTGATTTATTAACTTGATATGGAATTTCTTTTATTATTATAGTTTCTTTTTTACTTTTTTTGTCTAATTTTATTTTTACTTTTGATTTTATATAAATTTTTCCTTTACCAGTACTATAAGCATCTTCTATCCCTTGTTTTCCATTAATAATTCCAGCTGTTGGAAAATCTGGACCAGGTATATATTTTATTAATTCTTTTATAGATATATCAGGATTTTTAATATATGCTAAACATCCGTTAATAATTTCTGTAAGATTATGTGGTGGTATATTTGTAGCCATTCCTACAGCTATTCCAGAAGATCCATTAATTAATAAATTTGGAATTCTAGTTGGCATAACATCTGGAATTATTTCTGTATTATCATAATTATAACTATATTTTACTGTATTTTTTTCTAAATCTTTTAATAACTCATGAGATATTTTAGACATACGAATTTCTGTATATCTCATAGCAGCTGCTGAATCTCCATCTATAGAACCAAAATTACCTTGTCCATTTATTAATGGATATCTTAATGAAAATGATTGAGCCATTCTAACAATAGAATCATAAACTGCATTATCACCATGAGGATGATATTTTCCAATAACATCTCCTACAATTCTAGCAGATTTTTTATATGGTTTATTATAAAAATTATTCATAATATTCATAGCAAATAATATTCTTCTATGAACAGGCTTTAATCCATCTCTAATATCTGGTAATGCTCTACCAATAATTACAGACATAGCATAATCTAAATAAGATCTTTTTAATTCTTTTTCAATACTTATTGGTACAATATTTTTAATTAAATCATTCATATAATGATTACTCTTATTTTAGAAAGACTTTAATTAAAATGAAATATTATAATAATATTTTTTTTAAAATTATTTAAATATATCATTTGTTAAATACTTAATAATTATTTTATATAATAAATAATTAATTAAATTAAAATATTTTTTATTTTATAAAAAATTAATAAATAATATTTATATTAGTTAAACTTGATAATATTTATTACAAATAGTATAATTATAAATAATTAAATTTTAACAAATATTTTATATTTAAAAATATTTTTTTAAAAAATTTAAAATAATAATTAAATATTATATAATTTTATTTTAAATAAATATTATCAAATATATCTAAATTTAAAAAAAAAATATTTAAAATTTTATATAAATTAAATAAAAATAAATATTTTTTTATTTTTTAATTTATTTAAAATATTTTTTTATAAAAAAATTATTTTTTTTAAATAATTTTTTTAAAATTTATAAAATTAATATTAAATATTTTAATATTTATTAAAATATTAAAAAATTTATAAAATAAATAATTATATATTATTATGAATATATAAAATTTTTATATTATTAAATAACTTTAAAAATATATTATTTATTATAAAATAACAAGAAAAATATATTAAAATTAATAATTTATTTATATTTTTAATTTTTTATTTTTTATAAAATTTTAAAAAAATATTATATTATTTTATTTTTAATAATTTTTATTATATTATTTAATTATTTTTAATAAAATTAAATAAAATTTTTTAGGAAATTTTTTAAAAAAATTAAAATATAAATTTTTATTAAAATTTTTAAATTTATATAAAAATTTTATAAAATATAAATAAATAATATTAAATATATAATAAAATATATTTTTATAAAAAAAATTTATTTATTATATATTAATTTTTAATTTTAATTTTTATTTTTTAATATTTTTATATATTTTTTAAAAAATATTATTTTAAATAAAAACAAATTTATTATTAAATATATAAATTTTAAAATTTATAGATATAAATAACTAAAAAATAATATTATTTTAAATTTTATTTTAATTAATAAATATGTTTTATAAAAAATATTTTTTAATATTATATATATTTATATAATAAATATATTAAAATTATTTCATATTATATATTTTTTTTATTAAATTTGATTTATAACGAGATGCTTTATTTTTATGTATTAAATTTTTTCTAGATTCTCTATCTAAATTTTTTTGAACAATTTTATATAATTTTTTTGCAATTTCTTTATCTCCTAATTTTATTGCTTTATATAATTTTTTTATAAAAGTTCGTATCATAGAACGATGACTAGCATTATGTTTTCTACGTTTTTCAGATTGTATATTATATTTTTTAGCTGATTTAATATTTGCCATTATTTTCTCCATTGTATATTAATATTTTTTAATATTTTAAAATAAAAAATTAAATTATAAAAATATATAAAAAATATTAAAATTTACTAAAATTTAATATTATTTATATATTAAATTTTTTTTAAAAAATTATATTAAATAATATAATAAATTATATATTGTATATAATAAAATTATAAAAATATATAAAAAATTATTTAATATTAATTTTAAATTAATAAATTTAAAATTAAAATAAATTATTATATTTTATATTTTTTTTTAAAATAATTTTAAAAATTTATATATTATTAATATATTTAAATATTTTTTAAAATATTAATAATATTAAAATTTAAAATTTTTAAAAAATTTAAAAATTTGATATTTAATATTTAAGATAATTTTATATATAAATATAAATAAAATTTATATATAATATTTATATTTAATTTTAAATATTGAGATATTAAATGAATAATTATAAAAATACTTTAAATTTACCAAATACAAATTTTTCTATGCGTGCTGATTTAATACATAAAGAACCAAAAATATTAAAACGTTGGTATAAAGATAATTTGTATAAATTAATTCGTATTGCTAAAAAAGAAAAAAAAATTTTTTTATTACATGATGGACCTCCATATGCAAATGGTTCTATACATATAGGACATGCTATTAATAAAATTTTAAAAGATTTTATTATTAAATCTAAAGGAATGATGGGATATAATGCACCATATATTCCAGGATGGGATTGTCATGGATTACCTATTGAATTAAAAGTAGAAAAAATTTTTGGAAAACCAAAAAATAAAATAAGTTCTAAAAATTTTCGTATTTTTTGTAGAAAATATGCACAAGAACAAATTGATAATCAAAAAAAAGATTTTATTCGATTAGGAGTATTAGGAGATTGGAAAAATCCGTATTTAACTATGGATTTTATTACAGAAGCTAATATTGCTCGTACTTTTGGAAAGATGATTAATAAAGGTTATATTTATAGAGGAAATAAACCTATACATTGGTGTACCTCTTGTTCTTCTTCTATTTCAGAAGCAGAAGTAGAATATTTAGATATTATTTCCAAATCTATTTATATAAAATTTTTAATTAAAAATTTTAATTCTATTAAAAATAATTTTTCTATAAAAAATTATATTAATAATCCAATATATTTTTTAATTTGGACTACAACACCTTGGACAATTCCTGCTAATCAAGCTATTGCTATTAATCCAAAAATTTTTTATAGATTAATTTTAATAGATAAAAATTATTTTATTATAGCTGATAAATTAGTTAATAAAATTATTAAAAAAATTTGTAAATTTTCTTATAAAAAATTTGGTATTATTATAGGAATTAAATTAAAAAAATTAATTATTAAACATCCTTTTATGAATTATAATGTACCAATTGTATTTGGAGAACATGTAAATTTTGATCAAGGAACTGGTGTAGTACATATTGCTCCAAGTCACGGTCCAGATGATTATATAATTGGAAAAAAATATAATTTAAAAATAGAAAATGTAATAGATAAATATGGTTTATATATTAAAGGAATAAATACTATTTTAGATAGTAAAAAAATATTTGAATCAAATAAAATAATAATAAATTTATTAATTAAAAATAATTCATTAGTTTTTATAAAAAAAATTAAACATAGTTATCCACATTGTTGGAGACATAGAATTCCTATTATTTTTCGTACAACTCCTCAATGGTTTGTTAATATAAAATCTAAAAATATTCAAGAACGTTTTTTAAAAAATATTAATAAAATTAATTGGATTCCTTCTTGGGGAAAAAATAATATTAAAAATATGATATTAACAAGACCAGATTGGTGTATTTCTAGACAAAGAACTTGGGGAGTACCATTATTAATTTTTATTCATAAAAAGACTTTTAAATTACATCCTAATACATTAAACATTATAGATAAAGTATGTAAAAAAATAGAAAAATTTGGTGTACAAGCATGGTGGGATTTAGATTCAAAAGACATTCTTGGAAAAGAACATATTTATTATAATAAAGTAGAAGATGTTTTAGATGTATGGTTTGATTCTGGATCTACTTCTATAACAGTAATTAAACAATTATTAGATATTAAAAATAAAACTTCTGATTTATATTTAGAAGGGTTAGATCAATATAGAGGATGGTTTATGTCTTCTCTTATAATATCTTCTGCTATTAAAAAACATAAACCTTGTAAAGAAATATTAACTCATGGATTTGCTATAGATAAAAATGGAAATAAAATGTCTAAATCTATAGGAAATATAATTAAACCTCAAGAAATAATTAAAAAATTTGGAAGTGATATAATAAGATTATGGGTTTCTCTTTCTGATTATAAAAATGAAATTTCAATATCAGAAGATAAATTACAATTTTCAATAAATTCATATAGAAAAATTAGAAATACTATAAGATTTTTTTTAGCAAATATTAATGATTTTGATCCAAAATTAAATATAATAAAATTTGAAAATATGATTATTTTAGATAAATGGGCTATAAGTTTAACTAAAATTGTACAAAAAAAAATAATTAATTTTTATAATGAATATAATTTTTTTAACGTTATTAAACGTATTATAAAATTTTGTTCAATTGAAATGGGATCATTTTATTTAGATATAATTAAAGATAGACAATATACTTTTTATCACAATAGTTTTGCAAGACGTAGTTGTCAAACAGCTTTATATCATATAATAGAAGCTTTAGTAAGATGGATATCTCCAATTTTATCATTTACAGCAGATGAAATATGGAATTTTTTACCTGGAAAACGTAAAAAATATATTTTTACAGAAGAATGGTATAACTTTTTATCATATCTTCCAGAAAATTATTCTATGAATCATAGTTTTTGGAAAATTATAATAAATATTAAAAATGAAGTAAATAAAATTATTGAAGATGCAAGAATTAATGGAATAATTAAATCTTCTCTAGAAGTAAATATTAAATTATTTGTTAAATTTGATTTAATGAAAAAATTAAAAAAAATAGAAAAAGAATTACCTTTTATATTATCAACATCTCAAGCTACTGTTAATAAATGGATTGATTCAGATAAAAAATCTTTATTATCTAAAAAAATAAAAGGATTAAAAATTTTATTAATAAAAGCATCTGGTAAAAAATGTCCAAGATGTTGGTATTATACAAAAAGTATAAAAAAAAATTTAAATATATGTAATAGATGTATTTCTAATATGAAATTTCCTGGTGAAAAACGTGAATTTGTTTAAAATAAAAATTTTTAAATATTTTAAAAATAAATATTATTTAAATTTAATATTAATTATAATATTTTTAGATTTTTTTTCTAAAAAAATAATTAAAAATTATTTAATTTATAGAAAAAATTTTTATGTTTCAAATTATTTTAATTTATTTTATACTTGTAATTATGGAATATCTTTTGGATATCTTAGTTATTTAGGAAAAAATATTCCATATATTTTAATTATAACTATAACAATAATATTATTTTTTTTAATAAAACAATTTTATTTTTTAAAAAATGTATCAATTTTTATTAAGATTGGATATTGTTTTATTATTGGAGGAACAATTTCAAATTTATTAGATAGAATTATAAATAAAAAAATTATTGATTTTATAGATTTTCATATAAATAAATATCATTATCCAACTTTTAATTTTGCAGATATTTTTATTTTACTTGGAACTTTATTAATAATAAAAAATTTTATTAAAAATATATAAAATTTTTATTAAAAAATAATTTTAATTTATTTAAAAATAAAAATATTTTATAAAAATTTAAAAATAAAAATTTTTAAAAAAATATTTATAATTATTAAAAATTTTTATAAATTAATGTTTAATATTAATTTAAATAAATATTTAATATAAAAATTAAAAAAAATATTAATTATTATTTATATATATAAAATTTTAATAAAATTTATATTTTATTATAAATATTTAAATAAATATATTATATATATATAATAAAAAATATTTTAATATATTAAAATTATTAAAATAATTTATATATAAATTTTAATTTAAATATTTGGGAATTAAATAAATGAGTTTATCATGTGGAATTATAGGATTACCTAACGTTGGAAAATCTACTATTTTTAAATTATTAACAAAATTACAAGTTGAAACAAAAAATTTTCCATTTTGTACAATTAAACCTAATATTGGAATATTACCAATAAAAGATATTCGTATAAATCAACTTTCTAATATTGTTCAAACAAAAAAAATTACTCCTAATACTATAAAAATTATTGATATTGCAGGATTAGTTAAAGGATCTCATAAAGGAGAAGGATTAGGAAATCAATTTCTTAATAATATTCGTGAAACTACAGCTATTATGCATGTAGTTAGATGTTTTAAAAATGAAAATATTACACATATTTATTCTTCTGTTAATCCTAATAGAGATATAGAAATAATAAATACAGAATTAATATTATCTGAAATAAAAATGTGCGAACGTATAATAAAATTATATAAAAATAAAAATATTAATGATTTTAAATTAAATTTTTTAAAAAAATGTTTAAATCATCTTAATAATTTTAAAATGCTTCGTTTTCTTAAAATGAATTTACAAGAAAAAAAATTTATCAATGAATTTAATTTTATTACTTTAAAACCTTTTATGTATATTGCTAATATTAATAAAGAAAAAAATAAAAATAATAAATATATTAATGAAGTTAAAAAAATAGCTAAAAAAGAAAATGCATATGTTGTTGAAATATATGCAAAAAATAAATCTAATTATAAAAAATTAATAAAAAATAAAAAAAATAATAAAAAAATTATTTTAAATAAATCTTTAACAAATATAGAAAAAATAATTAATTTTGGATTTAAATTATTAAAATTACAAACTTTTTTTACAGTAGGTTCAAAAGAAATTAAAGCTTGGTCTTTACCAATCGGATCTTCTATATTAGAAGCTTCTAAAAAAATTCATACTGATATTGCTAAAGGATTTATAAAAGCTGAAGTTATATCTTTTAAAGATTTTATTAATTATAATGGATATAAGCAATCTAAAAAATTTAATAAAGTTAGATATGAAGGAAAAAATTATTTAGTAAAAGATGGAGATATAATAAATATATTATTTAATAATTAATAATTTTTTATATATATAAAATATTTAATATTTATTTTAAAAATATTAAAATTAAATTAATTTTTTATTAATTTTTTAATAAATTTATAAAAAATTTTTTTATATAAATAATTTAAATTATTTAAAATTATTATTTTAATAATTTTATAAATAATTAAAAAAATTTTTTATATATTTTAATAAAATTTCTTGAAAAATTTTATAAAAAATATATAATATTTATATAAATTTTATTTTAAATTAATTTAAATTTTTATAATTTTTTAAAAATAAAATTTCTTAAAAAAATAATAAGTCCCCTTCGTCTAGCGGACTAGGACACTGCCCTTTCACGGCAGCAACAGGGGTTCAAATCCCCTAGGGGACATTAAATTTTTATAAAATATTTAATTTTTTATTTTAATATAAATAATATAATTTAATTTTTAATTAATTAAAATTTTTATATATAAAATATATATATTTTATTAAAATTTTATATATATTTATGTATTCAAATTTTATTTATAAAATTTTAAATAAAATTTAAAATAATAAAAATTAAATTTAATTAAATAATTTTTAATTTAAATATTAATTATTTTTTTATATATAAAAGATTTTTATATTTTTAAATAAAATATATTTCATATCCTATTATTAATTTACCTAAATTAACAAATCTAAACTATTTAATAAATATTAAAAATTTTTTTTTAATTATCTATTTTAAAAAAAATAAATAAAAATAAATTTAAGTTTATATAATAAAAAATACTTATATATTTTATTTATTATTTTAATAGAATTTATAATATATTTTTTTAAAAAATATTTTTATTATAAATATCTTTATTTATATTTTTAATTATTTTTATATTATAAATATAATATAAATTATTTACATAACTTGAAAATATTATAAAATATATTTTATTAAAAAATAAAATATATTTAAATAAAAATATTATAAAAATAAAATATATATTATATAATTTAATTAAAATTAATTTATTTTTTATTATAAAATTTATTAATTAATTTTACTAATTAAATAATTTTTTTGATATTTTTTTTCTAAAATTAAAATTTTTATATAATATTCCATTATTTATTTTTTTTAATTATATAAATGTTTATTTTATTATTTATATAATTTTATAATTAAAAATATTTAATAAAATTTTAATAAATATTTTATATAAAATAAAAAAATATTAATAATAATTAATTTTTATTAAATTAATAATTTAAAAATAAATATTTTAATTTATTAAAATTTTAATAAATTTTATAAAAATTTTATAATTATTTTTTTTAAATAAAATAAAAATAAATTAATTATTTATTTATAATAAAAATTATAAAAAATTAAATAATAATAAAATTATTTTTATAAAAATATATATAATTTAAATTTTTTTATAAAAAGAGTATTTTATGAAAAACATTAATCCTATTTATACTAAATCTTGGAAAGATTTAAAAGAACACTATATTGAAATAAAAAATATAAAAATTAAAAAATTGTTTTTAAAAAATCCTAAAAGATTTTATGATTTTTCTATTTTATTTAAAAAAAAAATTTTAATAGATTTTTCAAAAAATATTATTACCAAAAAAACTTTAAATAAATTATTCTTATTTGCAAAAGAATGTAATTTGAAATATGCAATAAATTCAATGTTTAATGGAAAAAATATAAATTTTACTGAAAATAATCCTGTTTTACATATAGCCTTACGTAATAAAAAAAATAATCCTATTTATTTAAATAAAAAAAATATCATGATAGATATTAATAACGTATTAAAAAAAATGAAAAAATTTTGTGAAAATGTTATTAATGGTAAGTGGATTGGTTATTCTGGGAATAAAATTA
Source organism: Sodalis-like secondary symbiont of Drepanosiphum platanoidis (assembly GCF_964059955.1). GTDB lineage: Bacteria > Pseudomonadota > Gammaproteobacteria > Enterobacterales > Enterobacteriaceae. The sequence goes on along the minus strand of NZ_OZ060924.1, from coordinate 394,389 downwards.
CTGATATAGTAAATATTGGTATTGGAGGATCTGATCTTGGTCCATATATGGTAACAGAAGCATTAACTCCATATAAAAATCATTTATCTATGCATTTTGTTTCAAATATTGATAGCACTCATATTATAGAAACTATAAAATATTTAAATCCATCTACTACTTTATTTTTAATTTCTTCAAAAACCTTTATTACACAAGAAACTATGACAAATGCATATAATGCTCGTCAATGGTTTTTAAAACATTCTAAAAATAAAAAATTTATTAAAAATCATTTTATTGCTATTTCTAGTAATACAAAAAAAGCAATAGAATTTGGTATTAATAAAAAAAATATATTTAAATTTTGGAATTGGGTTGGAGGTAGATATTCTTTATGGTCTTCTGTTGGGTTATCTATATCTTTATCTATAGGATTTAATAATTTTAAAAATTTATTAAATGGAGCTTATGATATGGATCAACATTTTTTAAAAACACCTTTAGAAAAAAATATACCAGTTATATTAGGATTAATTGGTATTTGGTATAATAATTTTTTTAATATGGAAACAGAAGCAATATTATCATATGATCAATATATGCACAAATTTTCTTCATATATTCAACAATGTAATATGGAATCTAATGGTAAATCTATTGATAGAAATGGAAAAAAAATATTTTATCAAACTGGTCCTATTGTATGGGGAGATGTAGGAACAAATGGACAACATGCATTTTATCAACTTATTCATCAAGGAACTAAAATTATTCCATGTGATTTTATTGCTCCAACAATTAGTCATAATCCACTAAACGATTCTCATCAAAAACTTCTTTCTCATTTTTTCGCTCAAACTGAAGCACTTGCTTTTGGGAAATCTAAAAAGGATATAAAAAAAGAATTAACAACATATGAAAAAAAATTAAATTTAATAAAATCTATTATACCTTTTAAGGTTTTTTATGGAAATCGTCCTACTAATTCTATATTAATTGATAAAATTACTCCATATACTCTTGGATCTTTAATAGCAATGTATGAACATAAAATTTTTACACAAGGAGTATTATTAAATATTTATACATTTGATCAATGGGGAGTAGAACTTGGAAAGCAACTTTCAAAGAAAATTTTACCTGAATTAAAAAAAAATAAAAAAACAATATTATATAATAGTTCTACTAATGGTTTAATTAATTTTTATAAAAAATGTAATAAAAAATTTTAATTAAAATTAATATTAATTAATTATTTATTTATAAAAATTTAATATTTATTTATATTAAAATTTTTAATAAATTTTTAAAAAAAATATTATTATTTTTATTATTGAAAAATTAAATATTTTTAAAAAAAATTTATTTTCTATTTATAAATTTAATATAAAAAAATTTAAACCAAATTTTAATTTTATTATATTAGAATTTTTAGTAATATTATTTATAATAATATTAGTATTAATAAAAATTAATTATTTTCTAAATTTTAAATAAATTTATTTTATATGAAAAAATAGACTTAATTTTAATAAAAAAATTAAAAAATTTTCTAGTAATTTATATTAAAATATTAATATATATTAAAATTATTTAAATTATTGAATTATATTAATAATTAATTATTTTTTTTATTTTTATTTAAAAAATATAAATTAATATAATTTTTAAATTAAATAAAATTATAAAGTATTAAAATTAATTCTTTTTTTCATGAACTATTTTTAACTTTTAATAATTTTTTTACTATAATTTTACTATTTAAATTATAAAAAAAAATAAAAACTGATTTAATAGGAATAAATTATTAATTTTTATTTTTTTAAAAAAATATTATTTTAGATAAATTATTTAATATAAAATATTTATTTATCATTTTATTATATAAATTTTATAAAAATTTTAATAAATTTATTATATATATTTAAATTTAAAAAAAAATATATATGATATTATATCATAATATAAATTTTTTTTAAAAAATATTTTAAATTTATAAAAAAATATTAATTTAATAATTATATTTATATTTTTATAATAAATATTATATAAAAATTATAAAAATAAAAAATAAAAAATACATTATTTAATATGTTTAAAAAAAATATAAAAAAAACTTTTAAAAAAATAATTAAAAAAATATAAATTATTTAAAAATAAATTAAAAAAAATTAAATTTATTTATAAATCATAGATTAGAAGAATTAACTATAAATAAGTTATATGATATAATTCTATATTATATTTAAAAATATATACATTAATATTTTATATAAAATTTTAAATTATTTAATTAATAAATAAATTTTATTAAAAAATTAAAATTTAAATTTATATAAATAAAAATTTTAATGTAATTTATTTAATTAATAAATAAATTATAAAAAAATATAAATATATTAAAATTAATTTAATTTTTATTAAAATTAATTTTTTTATTATTTTTTATATATTTAAAATTTATTTAAAATTTATTTAAAATTTAAATATATTTTATATAAAAATTTTAGTATATTAAAATATTATTTATTTTTTAATAAATATTAATTTTAATCAATTATTTATTAAATTTTATATTTTAATATATATTTTTATTTAAAATAAATATATATAAAATATTTTATAAAAATATTTATATAAATATATATTTTTTATTAAAAGGAGAAAAATATGGAAGAAATAGCTAAAGTTCCAGTAATTACAATTGATGGACCAAGTAGTTCTGGTAAAGGAACTTTATGTCAAGCTTTAGCTAAAAAATTAAAATGGAATTTTATTGATTCTGGAGCTATATATCGTATTTTAGCTTTAAAAGTATTAAAAAATAAAATTTCTATTAATAAAGAAAAAACTTTATTATCATTAATAAAAAAATTAAATATAAATTTTTTTATAAAAAATAATTGTATTAAGATTTTTGATAAAAATAAAGATATAAGTAAAGATATTAGAAATGAAATAGTTGGAAATTTAGCTTCTAAAATAGCTTCTTTATATAAAATAAGAAAAAATTTATTAAAATATCAAAGATCATTTAGAATTTTTCCTGGATTAATAGCAGATGGTCGTGATATGGGAACAGTTGTTTTTCGTGATTCAAAAGTAAAAATTTTTTTAGATGCATCATCAGAAACTAGAGCCATTAGAAGAATGAAAGAATTAAAAAAACAAGGATTAAATATAAAATTTAATTATATTTTATCTCAAATAAAAAAACGTGATTATAGAGATAGAAATAGAAAATTTTCTCCTTTAATTCCAGATAAAAACGCATTATTATTAGATTCAACTTTTTTAACTATTGAAGAAGTTATTTTTAAAGCTTTTAATTATATTAAAAAAACATTTATTTTATTATAAAAATTTAATTATTTTCTATATAATGGAATATATAGATATTATCTCATAAACTTATTTAAAATAATTTTAAATAAATAAAAATTTAAAGAATATTAAATGACAAAAGAATCTTTTTCTCAAATGTTTGAAGAATCCCTTAAAAAAATTGAAATACGTCCAGGATTTATTGTACGTGCAACTATTCTTAATATAAAAAAAGATATAGTTATAGTAGATGCTGGTCTTAAATCTGAATCTTCTATTCCTATAGAACAATTTAAAAATTTAAAAGGTGAATTAGAAATATCATTAGGTGATAAAGTTGATGTTACATTAGAAGCTGTTGAAGATGGATTTGGTGAAACTTTATTATCTCGTGAAAAAGCAAAAAGACATGAATCTTGGAAAATTTTAGAACATTCTCATAATAATTCTGAAAATATTATTGGAATAATTAATGGAAAAGTTAAAGGAGGATTTACTGTAGAATTAAATGGTATAAGAGCCTTTTTACCAGGTTCTTTGATTGATGTAAGACCAATAAGAGATACTTCTTATCTAGAAGGAAAAGAGTTAGAATTTAAAGTAATAAAATTAGATAAAAAAAGAAATAATGTTGTAGTTTCTAGAAGAGCTGTTATTGAATCAGAATATAATATTGAAAGAAATAATTTATTAGAAAATTTACAAGAAGGAATTATTGTTAATGGTATTGTAAAAAATTTAACAGATTATGGTGCATTTATTGATTTAGGTGGAGTAGATGGATTATTACATATTACTGATATGGCTTGGAAACGTGTAAAACATCCAAGTGAAATAGTTAATATTAGTGATGAAATAAATGTTAAAATTTTAAAATTTGATAGAGAACGTACAAGAGTTTCTTTAGGATTAAAACAATTAAGTGAAGATCCATGGATATCTATTTCTAATCGTTATAAAGAAAAAAATAAATTAACAGGACGAGTTACTAATTTAACTGATTATGGTTGTTTTGTAGAAATTGAAGAAGGTGTTGAAGGTTTAGTTCATGTTTCTGAAATGGATTGGACAAATAAAAATATACATCCATCTAAAGTAGTTAGTGTGGGTGATAAAGTAAATATAATAATATTAGAAATTAATGAAGAAAGAAGAAGAATTTCTTTAGGAATTAAACAATGTACTCCTAATCCTTGGAAAGGATTTTCAAAAATTTATAATAAAGGAGATAAAGTTTTAGGAAAAATAAAATCTATAACTGAATTTGGAATATTTGTTGGTTTATCAAGTGGTATTGATGGATTAGTTCATATATCTGATTTATCATGGAATTCTTCTGGAGAGGAAGATATAAAAAAATATGTTAAAGGTAATGATATAGAAACTATTTTATTACAAGTAGATTCTGATCGTGAAAGAATATCTTTAGGTATTAAACAACTTACAGAAGATCCTTTAAATTATTATATATCTTTTAATAAAAAAAATCCAATAATAGAAGGAAATATTGACTCAATTAAAGAAAAATTTGTTATAATAAATTTATTAAATGGAATTAAAGGTCGTATTAATATTACAGAATTTAAAGATATTATTCCTATAATAGGAAATATAATAAAAACAAAACTTATTAGTATAGATAAAAAGAATAGAATTGTTTTTCTTGAATTATATAAAAAAAATAAAATTAATAAAATTTTAAAAAATAATTTAAATAAAGATAAAAAACAAAAAAAATCATCTAACATAATGAAAGTAGCATTTCAAGCTGCTACTAAAAATGAATAATTTAAATTAAATTTAAAAATTAATAAAATTTTTAATTATAACTTAATTGGAGTGTATATGACTAAATCTGAATTAATAGAAAATATTACATTTCAAAATTTAAATATTCAAAGTGAAATTGTAAATAAAGCAGTAAAATTTATATTAGAATATATGTCAATAAGTTTATCTAAAGGAGAAAGAATAGAAATTAGAAGTTTTGGTAGTTTTTCATTACATTATCGTAATTCTCGTATTGGAAGAAATCCTAAAACTGGAAAAAAAGTTTTATTAAAAGAAAAATATGTTCCACATTTTAAACCAGGAAAAGAATTAAAAAATCGTGTAAATATTTTTAATATTAATTAAATATTATTTAATTAATTTTTAATTAAAAATTTTAATATAAATTTTATATCTAAATTTAAAAATATTTATTATTTGATTCTTTTAAAAAAATATTTAATTATATTTAAAATTAAAAAATTATATTTATTTAAATAAATATATAAAATTTTAATTAAAAATATTTAATTTTTTAAATAAATTTTAGTTTTTTAAAATTTATTTAATTAAAAATTATTATGTTATAATATAAAAAATTATACTAACAGTGAAATATATTATGTTTGAAATTAATTATTTAATAAATAAAATAAAAGAAATAAAAAATAAAATAAATTTAATTAGGAGGAATTTTTAACTATTCTTTAAAAAAGAACAAATTAAAAAAATTATCTAAAAAATTAAATGATCCAGATATTTGGAAAAATTTTTTAAAAATTAAAAAATTAAAAAAAGAACAATCTTTTTTAAAAAGTGATATAAAAAATATTGATTTTTTTATACAAAATATATCAGAAATTAATGATTTTTTTGAATTAGCAATAAAAGAAAAAGATAAAGAAATTTTAAAAGAAATAAAAAATAATATATATTTTTTAGAAAAAAAAATTATTAATTTCGAAAAAATAAATATTTTTAAAAAAAAATATGATAAATATAATTGTTATTTAGATATACAATCTGGATCAGGTGGTACAGAAGCACAAGATTGGGCTAATATTTTATTACGAATGTATTTAAGATGGATAGAAAGTAAAAATTTTAAAATAGATATAATAGAAATTTCTGAAGGAGAAATATGTGGAATTAAATCAGCTACAATAAAAATTTTAGGAAAATATGCATATGGTTGGATGAGAACAGAAACTGGAATACATAGATTAGTAAGAAAAAGTCCTTTTGATTCAGGAAATAAAAGACATACTTCTTTTAGTTCAGCTTTTATTTATCCAGATATAAATAATAAAATTGATATAAAAATTAATTTATCAGATTTAAGAATAGATGTATATAGAGCATCAGGAGCTGGAGGTCAACATGTTAATAGAACTGAATCTGCTGTAAGAGTTACTCATATCCCAACTAAAATTGTTACACAATGTCAAAGTGATAGATCTCAACATAAAAATAAAGATCAAGCAATTAAACAGCTTAAATTAAAATTATATAAATTTGAATTACAAAAAAAAAATATTACAAAAAATGCTATTGAACAAACTAAACAAGATATAGGATGGGGAAGACAAATAAGATCATATATATTAGATAATTCTAGAATAAAAGATTTAAGAACAGGAATAGAAATAACTAATGTTCAATCAGTTTTAGATGGAAATTTAGATAAATTTATTATAGCTAGTTTAAAAATGGGATTATAAAAATTTATAAAATAAAAATTTATTAAAAATTTTAATATAAAAAATTTATGAATAAAGAAAATAAATTAAATAACTTTAATTCAGAGTTTATAAAAAAAAATAAAATTTTGTTTTCAAATAATTTTCGTTGTAATACTACATTTTATGAATTACATAAAAAATATGATAATTTTTCTAATGAAAAATTAAATTATTTATCTATTAAAGCTAAAATAGCAGGACGTATTATAACAAAAAGAATTATGGGAAAAGCATCTTTTGTAACTATTCAAGATATAAATGGAAAAATTCAATTATATATAACAGAAAATAATCTTCCATTAGGTATATATTCTAATTTTTTTAAAAAATGGAATATATCAGATATAGTCGGAGTTCATGGAATTTTATTTAAAACAAAAACTGGTGAGCTTTCATTAAAATGCTATAAATTATTTTTTATTAAAAAATCTAAAAAAAAATTACCAGATAAATATCATGGATTAATAAATCAAGAAATTTGTTATAGACAAAGATATTTAGATTTAATTTCTAACAATAAATCAAGAAAAATATTTAAAATTAGATTTAAATTAATTCAAGAAATACGTAATTTTATGATAAAAAAAAAATTTATAGAAGTCGAAACTCCAATGATTCATAATATTCCAGGAGGTGCTTCTGCTAGACCTTTTATTACACATCATAATACATTAAATATAGATTTATATTTAAGAATAGCTCCTGAATTATATCTTAAAAGACTTTTAATAGGAGGTTTTACAAAAATATTTGAAATAAATAGAAGTTTTCGTAATGAAGGAATATCTTTAAAACATAATCCTGAATTTACTATGATGGAAGCATATGTATCTTATTCTAATTATAATGATGCTATGAATTTAATACAAAATTTACTAAAAAAAGTAGTTAAAAAAATATTTAATACAAATTTTATAAAAAATAAAAATGAAATTTTTGATTTTAGTAAACCTTTTAAAAAAATTAGTATGCAAAAATCTATATGTTTATATAATAAAAACATTAAATTAAATGATTTATTTTCTTTAAAAAAATTAAAAATAATTTCAAAATCTTTAGATATTAATATACAAAAAAATTGGGGATTAGGAAAAATTCAAACTGAAATTTTTGAAAAAACAGTAGAAAATAATCTTATTCAACCAACTTTTATAGTTGATTATCCATTAGAAGTTTCTCCTTTAGCAAAAAAAAATGATAAAAATGAATTTTTTGCAGAAAGATTTGAATTTTTTTTAGGAGGACAAGAAATTGGAAATGGATTTTCTGAATTAAATGATGCAGATGAACAAAAATATCGTTTTAAAGAACAAATAATTAAAAAAAATTTTACTGAAAATTATTTTTTATATGATAAAGATTATATAACTGCATTAGAATATGGATTACCTCCTTCTTCAGGTATAGGAATTGGAATTGATAGACTTATTATGTTATTAACCAATAGTAATAATATAAGAGATGTAATTTTATTTCCTACTTTAAAACCTAATTCTTAATAATATTATTATATATTTTTTAAAAAATTTATTAATTTAATTTATTAATTAAATAAAATATTTTGGAAAAAAATGAAAATATATCTTGTAGGTGGTGCAATAAGAGATAATTTATTAAATTTTCCAGTAAAAGAAAGAGATTGGTTAGTAATAGGATCAACACCAGAAAATATGATAAAAAATGGATATAAAAGAGTAGGAAAATATTTTCCAGTTTTTTTAAATCCAAAAACTCATGAAGAATATGCATTAGCCCGAATGGAATATAAAATAAATTTAGGACATAAAGGATTTGCTTTTTTTTCTTCACCTAACGTTACTTTAAAAGAAGATTTATATAGAAGGGATTTAACAATTAATGCAATTGCTCAAGATATTAATGGAAAAATAATAGATCCATATAATGGAAAAAAAGATATTAAACTTAAAATATTAAGGCATATTTCTAATTCTTTTAAAGAAGATCCTTTAAGAGTATTAAGAGTTGCTAGATTAGCAGCAAAATTTTTTCATCTTAAATTTAAGATAGCTAAAGAAACTTTTAATTTAATGAAATTAATGTCTAAAGAATTAAATTATTTATCAGCAGAAAGAATATGGAAAGAAACAGAAAAAGCATTAAATACTAATAATCCTCATATTTATTTTAAAATATTATATGAATGTTATGCATTAAAAATATTATTTCCAGAATTTTATTCTTTATTTAAAATACAAGAAATTAATTATAATAATAAAAAAATAAACTCTGGAATGCATACAATTTTATCAATAAAAATTGCATCAAAATTAAGTAAAGATATTGTTATAAGATTTTCTGCATTATGTCATGATTTTGGAAAAATTTTATTTTTAAATAAAAAATTTATTGAATATCATGATTATGTTTCTGAAGGAATTAAATTGTTAGAATTATTTTGTAAAAGATTAAAAATTCCTAATTTTTTAAAAAAAGCAGCAAAAATTGTTATTAAATATCATATTATTATAAATAATATCTTTTGTCTTTCTTCTAAAGAAATACTTAAATTATTATATTCTATTGATGTTTGGAGACATAAAAAAATTTTAAAACAAGTTATAATTTCAAGTGAATCAGATATTAAAAGTTTTTTACAATATAATAAAAAATGTTATTATCAAGGAATTTATTTAACAAATATTTATAATATTGTTAAAAAAATTAATGCTTCTTCTATTATTAAAGAAGGTATATGTGGATATGAAATTAGTAAAAAACTTTTTATTTTAAGAAATAATGCTATTAAAAAATTATGTAAAAATAAAAAATTTTATTTTTAATTTAAATTTTTTTAGAAATTTTATTATAAAAATATAATTATTCATTAAATATTTATAAAATTTTAAATTAAGTATATTTATTAATATAAATATATATATTTAAAAAAAAATTATTTATTTAATTAATTTAATATATTAAATATATTTATTAAATATATTATAATTTTTTTTTAAATTAATTAAATTTAATAAAAAATATTTACTTTAAAGTAAATATAAAAAATTTTATTAAAATAATAATATTTAATTTAATAAAAAATTATTTTTTTTAAAAAATTAATATTTTTTATAAAATTTAAATATTTTAATAAATTTAAAAAAAATTTATATTTTAACTTAAAATTTAAGGAGCTTATAATTAGCTCCTTATAAATTAAAAATATTTTATTTTTTATATATATAAGAAATTAAATCTAATACTTTATGAGAATAACCAGTTTCATTATCATACCAAGAAATTAATTTTACAAAATTATTATTTAAAGAAATTCCAGCACTTGCATCAAAAATAGAAATTAATGAATTTCCATTAAAATCACTAGATACAACACTATCTTCAGTATATCCTACTATTCCAAAAAATTCTTTTTCTGAAGCATCTTTAATTGTTTTACATATTTCTTTATAAGAAACAGAATTTTTTAATCTAATTGTTAAATCTACAACAGAAACATTTGATGTTGGAACTCTAAAAGATATTCCTGTTAATTTTCCATTAAGTTCTGGTATAACTTTTCCTACAGCTTTAGCTGCTCCAGTTGAAGAAGGAATAATATTTTGTAAAGCTCCTCTTCCACCTCTCCAATCTTTCTTTGAAGGACCATCAATAGGTTTTTGTGTTGCAGTAGTAGCATGTACTGTAGTCATTAATCCTTCTATAATTTTAAATTTTTTATGAATAATTTTTACTAACGGAGCTAAACAATTTGTTGTACAAGATGCATTAGAAATTATATCTTCTCCATTATATTTTTTATGATTAACACCCATAACAAACATTGGTGTATTATCTTGAGAAGGTCCAGTTAAAATAACTTTTTTAGCTCCAGATATAATATGTTTTTTAGATTTTTCATTTGTTAAAAATAAACCTGTAGATTCTACTACAACATCTATTTTCATTTTATTCCATGGTAAATTTAATATATTTTTTTCAGAAAAACATTTAATTTTTTTTTTATTTACTAAAATAGTATTTTTTTTTATAGATATTTTTCCATTAAAATTTCCATGTGTAGAATCATATTTTAACATATAAGAAATATAATCAATATCTAAAAGATCATTAATTGAAACTATTTTAATATCATTTCTTTTTTGTGCAGCACGAAAAACTCCTCTACCAATTCTTCCAAATCCATTAATAGCTACTCTAATAGTCATTATTTTACCTATATATTTTATATTAAAAATTTTATATATTTAATTTATGTAGAATGTTAATTATTAATTAAATTATAAATACAAAAAAATAAATAAAATTATTTATAAAATAATTTTTTTATAAAATTTATTATTTTTTAATTAATTTATTTTTTATATAAATTTAATTATTTAATAATTTTTTTTATATAAAACATTATATATATTATAATATAATTTTATATATAAAAAATATATTTTAATATATATTAATTATATTTAATATAATTTTTATTTAAAAATAAAAAATTTTAATAAAATTTTAAAAATTTAAAAAACTAAAAACAATATTTTTTTTATTTACTATTTTATAAAAATACTTTATTATTATATAATAATTTATAAAATAAAAATTTATTAAAAATATTTTATATATTTTTTTTTAATAAAATATTAAGGCGTATTGTCAGAAAGGCTATGTAACGGATTGCAAATCCGTATATCCCGGTTCGATTCCGGGATACGCCTCTAATTATTTTTTATTTATTTTGCCCGAGTGGTGGAATTGGTAGACACAAGGGACTTAAAATCCCTCAGCCTTTTGGCTATACGAGTTCAAGTCTCGTCTCGGGTATTAATTTTTTATTTAAAATATTTTGTATAAAATTATATTTTATTATTAATTTTAATAAAAAATATATAAATAATTAAAAAATTAATATTAATTTAATTAAATTAAAATATATTTTTATAAAAAATTTATATATAATATATAATTTTTTATAAAAATTTATATATACTTCGATATATATTTACTAATAAAAATTTTAATAAATTTTTAAAATTTTTATAAAAATTTCACTATTTAAATTTAAAAATTAATATATTTATATTAATAAATATAAAATTATATAATTAAATTTTTATATAAAATTTTTAAAAGTTATATGTAAATATTTATCTAAAAAATTATTTAAAATAAATAATTTTATTATTTTATTAAAAATAATATTAATTATATATATAATATATAAAAAAATTTTATATAAATTTAAAAATAAATATAATAATTATTATGAATAAAAAAAATGTAAAATTAGAAACAGATTTTTATGGTTATTTAATTAATTTTAATTCTTGGAATAAAGATTTTGCAAATAAAATAGCTTATAAAGAAAATATAAATCTTAATAAGATACACTGGAAATTAATAAATTTTTTACGTACATTTTATAAAGAATTTAAAGTAATACCAGGAGTTAGAATAATGGTTACATTTCTCTCAAATAAATATAAAAATAAAAATATAGATAGTAGATATATTTTACGTTTATTTCCTAAAGGACCAATTAATCAAGCAATAAAAATTGCTGGTTTACCAAAACCCATAAAATGTTTTTTTTAAAAATATTTTTTATAAAAAACAAATTTTAATAAATTTATTTTAAAAAAAAAAATCTTTATAAAAAATAAATATTAAATATATATATTTATATATTTTATTATATAAATTTATTAAAATTTATTTAAATTAATAATTATAAATATTTTTTAAATTAAATTTAAAATTAATAAATTTTTTAAAAAAATTTATTAATTTAATATAAAAGTATATTAAATTCTAATTATATTAAAATTTATTTAATTTATAAAATTTTTATATAAAATATTAATATTTAATTTATGGAGATAAAATGTCTAATGATGAAAAAAAAATAAAATCATTAAATATGATAATAAATAAAATTGAAAAAAAATTTGGTAAAGGTTCAATTATGAGGTTAGGAGATGATAGATCTATGGATATAGAAACAATTTCTACTGGTTCTTTATCTTTAGATATTGCATTAGGATCTGGTGGTTTACCAATTGGAAGAATTGTAGAAATATATGGACCTGAATCTTCAGGAAAAACAACATTAACACTTCAAATTATTTCTTCAGCACAAAAAAAAAAAAAATATGCGCTTTTATAGATGCAGAACATGCACTTGATCCATTATATGCAAAAAAATTAGGTGTAAATATTGATAATTTACTTTGTTCACAACCAGATACAGGAGAACAAGCATTAGAAATTTGTGATAAATTAAGTAATTCTGGAGCAGTAGATGTAATAATTGTAGACTCTGTAGCTGCATTAACTCCTAAAGCAGAAATTGATGGTAATATAGGAGATTCACATATAGGATTAGCAGCTCGTATGATGAGTCAAGCTATGAGAAAACTTGCAAGTAACTTAAAAAAATCTAATACACTTTTAATTTTTATAAATCAAATTCGCATGAAAATAGGTATAATTTTTGGAAGTCCAGAAACAACTCCAGGAGGTAATGCTTTAAAATTTTATGCATCTGTAAGATTAGATATTAGAAGAATTGGAGCTGTAAAAAATGGAGATATAATTATCGGAAATGATACTCGTGTTAAAGTTGTAAAAAACAAAATTTCAATACCTTTTAAACAAGCAGAATTTCAAATTATATATGGAAAAGGAATTAATACATATATGGAAATATTAGATATTTGTGTTGAAAATAAAATTATTGAAAAATCTGGTTCTTGGTATAATTTTAATGGAAAAAAAATTGGACAAGGAAAAAAAAATGTATGTATTTTTTTAAAAAAAAACAAAATAATTAAAAAAAAATTAATAAAAATAATTCAAAAAAAATTTTTTAAAAAAAAAAATAATTAATATATAATATTAAAAAAATTTAAAATTTATTAAATTATTAAATAATATATATTTATTTTTTATAAATAGATTAATTTTTAAATTAAATAATATATACTTATATATTTTAAGTAATTTTTTAATATATAAATATTTTTTATAAAAAATATTTTAATTAAATATTAATATTTTAATATATTATTAAATTTTAAATTAATTTTTTATAAAAATATTTTTATAAAAATATTTTTAATAAAATGAGAAAATTATGATTAAAAGTACATCAGAAATTCGTAAAGCTTTTCTAAAATTTTTTTATTTAAAAAATCATAAAATAATTTCTAGTAGTTCACTTATTCCAAAAAATGATAATACTTTATTATTAACAAATTCAGGAATGAATCAATTTAAAAATATTTTTTTAGGTTTAGAAAAATCTAAATATAAAAATATTGTTACTGTACAACGTTGTGTAAGAGCAGGTGGTAAACATAATGATTTAGATCATGTAGGATATACTAATAAACATCATACTTTTTTTGAAATGCTTGGAAATTTTAGTTTTGGTGGTTATTTTAAAAAAGATGCAATTAAATTTGCTTGGGAACTTTTAACTCATAAAAATTGGTTTGCTATACCTAAAAAAAAATTATTAATTACTGTATATGAAAAAGATGATGAAACATATAATATATGGTTTAAAGATATTGGTATAAATAAAAATAATTTAATTCGTATTGGAGATAATAAAGGAAATAAATATTATTCTGATAATTTTTGGCAGATGGGGGATACTGGTCCATGTGGTCCATGTTCAGAAATTTTTTATGATTATGAAGATTCTATACCTAATAATATTAATAAAAATTTTTTAAAAAATAAAGAAAGATATATTGAAATTTGGAATTTAGTATTCATGCAGTTTAATCGTAAAAATAATGGAATTATGGATCCTCTTCCTAATCCTTCTGTTGATACTGGAATGGGATTAGAACGTATAGCATCAGTTCTTCAATTTGTTAAAAGTAATTATGATATTGATATTTTTAAAAAAATAATTTCTTCTTTAAAAAAAATTACAAATATTTCAAATTTAAATATAAATTCTATAAGAATAATTGCAGATCATATTCGTTGTTCTATATTTCTAATAGGAGATGGAATTTATCCATCTAATGAAAAACAAGGATATGTATTAAAAAGAATTATTAGAAGAGCAATATTTCATGGAAATAAATTAGGAATTAAAGATTATTTTTTATATAAATTAGTTTTTCCAGTAATTAAAATAATGAAATTATCATCTTTTCATTTATCAAATGATAAAATATTTATAAAAAATATTATTTATAATGAAGAAAAAAAATTTCATAAAACATTAAAAAATGGATTATATATTTTAAATAAAGAATTTAGTAAATTAAATAAAAAAAAATTAGATGGTAAAATTGCTTTTTGGTTATATGATACTCATGGATTTCCATTAGATTTAACAAAAGATATTTGTAAATATCATAATATTTCTATAAATGAAAATGTTTTTAAAAAAGAAATGGAAATTCAGAAAAATAAATCAAAAGTTTTTAATAAAAAATTAATTGATATAAAAAATAAATTTGAATTAAAATGTAATAAACATACAAAATTTTTAGGTTTTAATAAAAAAAAATGTATAACAAATATAATAGGATTATATCAAAATAATATAAAATTAGATTGTTTATCTAATAATAATGAATCTATTATAATATTAAATGAAACTCCATTTTATGGAGAATCCAGTGGTCAAACTGGAGATATAGGTAAAATAATTAAAGATAATTCATATTTTAAAGTTATTAAAACAAAGAAATATAAGAAAAATATTTTACATATAGGATTTTTAATAAATGGATTTTTTAAAATTAAAGATCAAATTATAGCAAAAATTAATACAAAATATAGAAATTCTATATCATTAAATCATTCTGCAACTCATTTATTACATTATTCCTTAAAAAAAATATTTGGAGATTCTATAAAACAAAAAGGATCTTACATTGATGATAAACATTTGCGTTTTGATTTTTTATATAATGATTTAATTAATGATGATCATATTTCTTCTATTGAAGAAATTGTTAATAACAATATTAATAAAAATTTATCTATTAAATCGGAATATACTACTTTAAAAGAAGCTAAAAATAAAGGAGCATTAATGCTACCTTATAAAAAATATCCAGATTACGTTCGTATGGTTTCTATATCAAATATTTCAATAGAATTATGTGGAGGTACTCATGTTAATAATACAAAAAAAATTATTTTATTTTTAATAAATAAAAAATCTTCTGTTGCATCTGGAATAAAAAGAATAGAAGCTATAACTGGAAAAGAAGCTATAAAAAATATTATTTTTAAAAAAAAACAATTATTTTTAATTTCTAAAATTATTAAAGTAAATGAAAATGATATAGTTGAAAATATTAAAAATTTATATAATACTAATTATTTTTTAAAAAAAAAATTAAAAGAAATTGAAAATAAAAAAATAAAATATAAAATAAAATCTTTACTTAAAAAAATAAAAATAATTAATAATATTAATATTATATGTAAATATATAGAAAATATTTCTATTAAAATTATTTATAAAATTATTGATTATATTAAATCTAATTTAGATCCATATATAATAGTTATTTTTACTATTATAAATAATAAAATAAATATTTTTGTAAATGTAAGTAAAAAAATTATTAAATATATTAAAGCAACGGATATTATAGAATTTTTTATAGAAAAAACTAAAGGAAATGGAGGAGGTAGTTATTATTCGGCTAGAGCTAATAGTAATAATTTACATAAATTAAATAATGTTTTTATTGATATAAAAAAAATAATATATAAAAAATTTAAAAATAATACAAATATTTAATAAAAATTAATATAAAATTTAATTTAATTTTATCATCATTTATATGATATTTTTATAACTTTTAAGGAAAAATCATGCTTATTTTAACTCGTAGAGTTAGTGAAAGCCTAATAATTGGGGATGAAGTAAAAGTAACTATATTAGGAATTAAAGGAAATCAAGTTCGTATTGGTATTGATGCTCCTAAAAAAGTTTCTATTCATCGTGAAGAAATATATCAGCGTATTCAAGTTGAAAAATCTACAAAAAATATATCTTAAAAATCATGCGCCTTATATAATTAAAGGCGCATAAAATTTTCATAATAAATTTTAATAATTTTATTTTATTTTTTTTCAAAAAAAATTATATAATAAATTTTATTAAAAAATAAAATATTATATATATAAATATAATTTTTATATAAAAATTTTATATAAATTTTAATTATCTATAATATATATATTTTTTTTAAAAAA
The DNA here is from genome assembly GCF_964059955.1 of Sodalis-like secondary symbiont of Drepanosiphum platanoidis. Classification (GTDB taxonomy): domain Bacteria; phylum Pseudomonadota; class Gammaproteobacteria; order Enterobacterales; family Enterobacteriaceae. The sequence goes on along the minus strand of NZ_OZ060924.1, from coordinate 377,353 downwards.
AAATAATTAAAAATTTTTTGAAAAATATATTTTATTATTTTTTAAATTTTTATAAAATTTTATTTATTAACTTAAATAAATTATATATTATATATAATATTTATAAAAAATTTAATTAATATTAATATGTTTATATAAATAATATACACAAATAAAAAAATTAAATTTTTTAAACATTTATATAATATAATTATTATTATATAATAATATAAATTTTTTAATAAAATAAAATTTATGAAATTAGCTCTTGGATTAGAATATGATGGAACAAATTATCATGGATGGCAAAAGCAAAAACATTCTATTAGTATTCAAGAATGTTTAGAAAAAGCTTTATCAAAAATAGCAAATGAACCTATAAGTATTTATTGTGCAGGAAGAACAGATACTGGAGTTCATGCTGTTAATCAAGTAGTACATTTTTATACTAAATCATATAGAAAAATAAAATCTTGGATATTAGGTTTAAATTCTAATCTTCCAAAAGATATTTATGTTAAATGGATAATTTATGTTAAAGAAAGTTTTCATGCAAGATTTAGTGCAATTTCTAGATGTTATAAATATATTATATATAATAATACATATAATTCAGTTTTTTTAAATAAAAAAGTATTTTATATTTCTAAAAAATTAGATATTGATAAAATGAAATATGCAGGAAAATATTTATTAGGAACACATAATTTTAAATTATTAATTTCTACAAAATGTCAAACAAATAATTATATTAGAACAATATATAAATTTAAAATTTATAAAAAAAATAATTTTATTTTGATAAAAATTAAAGCTAATTCTTTTTTATATAAAATGGTTCGTAATATTGTAGGATGTTTAATAGAAATAGGATTAGGAAAAAAATCAAAAAAATTAATATATAATTTATTAATTCAAAAAAAAAAATCTTTTAATATTGCTCCACCTAAAGGACTATATTTATATAAAATTAATTATCCATATTATTTTTATTTACCTATATAATTATTATTAATAATTTTATTAATAAATAATTTTATATTTTATAAATATATTTTATTTAAATAAATTTTAATTTTAATAATAAATAAAAATATATTTTTATAAAAAATTTAATATATTATATTTAATAAATTTAAATATTATTTAAATATATATTTTTTTAAAAAATGTTTTATATAATATAAAATTATTTAAATTAATTTTTTTTATATTTTTTAAAAAGATTATAAAATTATAAAAAAAATTAATATTTATTAAAATATATATAATTATTAATATAATAACGAGAAAATATAATGATTTATATTACTAAATCTGCTCAAAAATATATTAAAAATATATTATCTTCTAAAAAAGAAAAAACAAATATTAGAATTTTTATTAAAAATTTAAAAACATCTTATATGAAATATGGAATGTCTTTTTGTTTAAAAAATGAAATAAAAAAAAATGATATTAAATTCAAATTTAAATATTTTTCTATTTTTGTAAATAAAAAAATATCTCCTTATATAAAAAATTTAGAAATTAATTTTGTTAAAAATGATGTTAAATCATATTTAACTATAAAAGCTCCTTATATAAAAAAATATAATAAATTTAATTCAATTGATTTATTTAATAAAATTAAAGATTTTTTAAATTTAAAAATTAATATTAATTTATCTAAACATGGAGGAAAAGTAGAATTAATTAAAATTACAAAAAATATGTTTGCTATACTAAAATTTAGTGGAGGATGTCAAGGATGTTCAATGATTAAAATTACTTTAAAAAATAATATAGAAAAAAATCTTTTAAAATTTTTTCCTCAATTAAATGGTATTTCTGATTCTACTAATCATATACATAAAAAATTTTCTTATTATTAATTTATATTAAAAAAATAATAATATTTATTATATTTTATATAAATTTTAAAATTTTAAATAAAATTATATTTTTATATTAATCAATTTTTAATAATTTTTTATAAATATATAATAAATTTTATAAAAATATTTATTTAAGAAATAAAAAATTTATTTAAAAAATATAAATAAAACTATATTTTATTTATATTAAAAATATTTTTTAAAAATTTACATAAAAAAAGGATTTATTAATGAGACATTATGAGATAATTTTATTATTACACCCTGATGTTATTAACGAAATAGATAATATAATTAAAAATTATAAAATTAAAATTAAAAATTCAAAAGGAATAATACATAGATTAGAAAATTGGGGAAGAAGACAATTAGCATATCCAATAAAAAAATTAAATAAAGCACATTATATATTGTTTAATATAGAATCTTCTAAAGATTTAATTAATGATTTAAAATCATCTTTTAAATTTGATAAAAATATAATAAGAAATCTTATTATAAATGTAAAAAAAGCTATTACTAAATCATCTATTGTTTTAAAAACAAAAGATGAAAAAAAATAATAATTTTTAATAAAATTAACTTTATTAAAATATTAAAAATTAATAATATTTGGAGATTAATTATATGATTCGTTATTTTAGACGTCGTAAATTTTGTAGATTTACTGCAGAAAATATTACTGAAGTTGATTATAAAGATATTACAATATTAAAAAATTATATTAATGAAAGTAATAAAATTGTACCAAGTCGTATTACTGGTACAAAATCTAAATATCAAAGACAATTATCTAAAGCTATTAAAAAAGCTAGATATCTTGCAATGATACCATATACTGATTTTAAATAATTAAATTTATAAAAAATATATTAAAGGATACTTTATGAATGTTTTTCTTATTAAAAAAATTTTAAATCTTGGAAACATTGGAGATAAAATTAATGTTAAAAATGGATATGCTAGAAATTTTTTAATTCCTAAAGAAAAAGCAATTTTAGTTACTAAGGAAAATATTGAATATTTTAAAAAAAAACAACTTCAAGAAAAATTAAAAATAAAAAAAATAAAAAAAATAGCTCAAATAAAAGCTGATAAAATAAATAAACTTTCTAATATAATTATATATGCAAAATCAGGAGAAAAAGGAAAGATATTTGGATCAATAGGATATAAAGAAATTTTAAAAGAAATTAAATTAATGGGAATTAATTTAATAAAAAAAGAAATTAAACTTCCAAATGGTCCATTAAAAAATATAGGAGATTATAAAATATATATTAAATTATATAATAAAATCTATGCAAATGTTATTGTTAAAATTTTAAAAAAATAATTTTATAAAAATTTAAAAAATAATATTAAATTTTTTATAAAAAATTAATAAAATTATTTAAATAAATTTAAATTAATAAATTAAATTTAATAAATTTTATATATAATATTTTATAAAAAATATATATAATATAAAATTATATATAATTTTTATTTAAAAAATAATTATTAAATATATTTTATTAAAAAAATTAAATTTTAAATTATTAATAATATTTTTAATATTTTAATAAATATTTTTTTATATAATTTAAATAAAATTAATTATTTTATTTTATTTAATAAACATTAAATTATTTAATAATTTATTTAAAAAAATACTATAAACATATATATTTTATATAAAATATATATAAATATTTTTAATAATTTAATTTATTATTATATATAATAATAAATATAAATTAATAAAAATTTAATTTTTTTTAAAAATAAATAAAAATAATAATAAGTATTATATATTTTATGATAAAAAAATATTTTATATTTCCATCAATAAATCCAATTATATATTCTATTGGTTCTATAAATTTTCGTTGGTATGGATTAATGTATATAATAGGATTTTTTTTTATATTTTTTAATTCAAAAAAAAAAATATATAAATTAAAAATTAAATTTTCAAAAAAAAAAATTGATGATTTATTATATTATGGATTTTTAGGAGCATTAATAGGTGGAAGATTAGGTTATATATTATTTTATAATATAAATTTTTTTTTAAAAAATCCATTAAATATATTTTATATATATAATGGAGGTATGTCATTTCATGGAGGATTAATAGGAGTAATTTTTATAATTTTTAAATTTTCAAAAAAAAATAAAAATATTTTTTTTAGTATAACTGATATTATATCTCCATTAATACCATTTTCTTTAGGTCTTGGAAGAATAGGTAATTTTATAAATTGTGAATTAATAGGAAGAATAACTTTAAATACTCCATGGGCAATATTATTTACAAATTCTCAAAAAGAAGATTTAATTGCTATAAAAAATTCTATTGTTTTAAAAAAAATATATAAAATATATGGATCTCTTCCTAGACATCCTTCACAAATATATGAATTTATTTTAGAAGGAGTTTTATTATTCATAATTTTAAATATTTATAAAAATAAAAAAAATAATATAGGAAAAATTTCTTCTTTATTTTTAATAATATATAGTATATTTAGAATTTTTATAGAATTTTTTAGACAACCAGATATTCAATTAGGATTATTTTTTAATTTTTTAAGTATAGGTCAAATACTTACATTTCCTATGTTAATTATAGGAACTTATATTTTTTTAAAAAAATAATTTATTTAATAAAAATATGATTATATTTTATAAATAAATTTTATTAAATTTATAAATTTTTTTATTTTAAAATAAAAAATTTTATATATTAAAAATAATAAACAAAAAATATATATTTAAATTTATAAATAAAAATAAAATTTTAATATATTTAATTAAATTTAATATTTTAAATAAAAATTAAAAATAAATCTAATTATTATTAATATTTTTATATAAATTATTTATATCATATTAATAATATAAATTTTTTATAAATTAAATAATTTGTTCAAAAAAATTATTCTTATTATATTTATATATAAAATATTTTTATATATAAATTTTAATATTTATATATTAATTAATTATTTAAAATAATAAATAATATTTATTTATTAATAAATTTATTAATTTTATTTATTAAATTATAAAAATTTTATTAAATAATAAATTGTCCAACTGTAATTCTTTCATTATGATTATAATCATATATAGTTTTGATATTTTTAAAATTAAAATATAAAAATATTTTTCTTACAACTTTACCTTGTTTCCAACCATGTTCAATAATTAACCAACCATAGTTGAATAAATATTTTTTTGAATTTTTACAAATAAAAAAAATATCTTGAAAACCATTTTTTTTAGAAACTAAAGAACTTATTGGTTCAAAATATATAAATTTTTTATATAAAAAAAAATCATTTAAACTTAAATAAGGTGGATTAGAAACAATTAAATTATATTTAATATTTTTTAATGATGAAAACCAATTACTATATATAAATTTTACATTATTTATTTTTAAACGTTTAGAATTTTTATAAGCTAAATATATTGCATTTAAAATATAATCAACACCAGTAATATTCCATGTTTTTTGTTCTGATGCTAATGCTAAAGCAATAGCACCAGTTCCAGTTCCTAAGTCAAGTATTTTTAAAAATTTTTTATTATCTAAATAATATAAACATTGTTCTACTAAACACTCACTTTCAATTCTTGGAATTAATGTACAATTAGATACCTTAAGATTTAATGACCAAAATTCACATTCTTTTAAAATATATTCTAATGGTTCTCCAATTTCACGACGATATAAAAATTTTTCTAATTTTTTTATTTGTTTATAATTTATTTTTTTTTCTTGAAAAGCAATAATATGTAATTGAGATATTCCAGTAATTTTTTTTAATAAAATTTCTGATTCTTTTTGAGGAGAATTTGTTATATATTTTAATCTATTTTTAGCATAAAATAACCATTCTGAAATAGTAACCATTGTATAAATTAATTATTTATTTAAGTAAATGTATAAGGGGATCTATTAAAATATCTAAATATCCATTCATAATTTTGTCAATACAATATTTTGTTAAAGATATTCTATGATCTGTTACTCTTTTTTGAGGAAAATTATAAGTACGAATACGATCAGATCTATCTCCACTAACTTTTAAGTTGTTACGTATAAAAGATTCTTCTTCTTTACGTTTTTTTAATTCTTTATTACGTAATCTAGCACCTAATATTTCTAATGCTTTTGCTTTATTACTATGTTGAGATCTTTCATTTTGACATTCAGATGTTATTCCACTAGGAATATGAGTAATTCTAACAGCAGAATCAGTTGTATTTACATGTTGACCACCAGCTCCTGATGATTTAAATGTATCAATACGTAAATCTTTTATATTAATATCTAATAGTTTTTTTTTTTCTATTTCAGGCATTACTATTACTGTACAAGCTGAACTATGAATTCTTCCTTGTGTTTCTGTAATTGGAATACGTTGAACACGATGTCCACCTGATTCAAATTTAAGTTTTTTATATGATTCTTTTGTTGAAACTTTTGCTATAACTGATTTATATCCACCATATTCAGAATAATTTGCTGTAATAATATTAAAATTCCATTTATTATATTCAGAATATTTTGCATACATTTTAAGTAAATCATTAGCAAAAATAGATGATTCTTTTCCACCACTACCAGATCTTATTTCAATAAAACATCCTAAATAATTATTTAATTTATTTTTTTTATTTATTAATAAATTTATTTTTTTTAAAATTAAATCTTTATTATTTTTAAGACTTAATATTTCTTTTTTTGCTATATCTTTCATTTCTATATCATTAATAAATTTTTTAGTATTTTTTATACTATTATTAATTTCTTTTATATTATTTAAATAATTTTTAATTTTAATAATTTTATAATATTCTTTAGATAAAAGATAAAATTTTTTATAATTTTTATTTATATTATTTTTTTTTAATAAAATTTCTATTTCTTTAAACCTATTATTTAATAATTTTATTTTTTTAATAAAAGATTCTTTCATTTTATGAAATATTCCTATATTTTATATATAAATAAAAATATTTTAAATTTATTTAATAAATATTAATTATTTATTATGTTAATTTATAATTAAAATTTTTATTATTAATATACAATATACTATTATATAGTAAAATTTATAAATATTTTACATTTATATTTTTATTAAATTTTTAATAAATTAAATATTAAAAAATTTTATTAATTTTTAAAAATTATAAATTTTATATATATATTAAATAATATTATATTTATATTTTATATTTTTTTAAATATATAATTTAATATAAAAAATAAATATTTAAATTAATAAAAATATTATAAATATATAATATTTTTATTATTAAATTAATATATAACCTATAAATAATAATTTAATATTATTTATAATAATAATTTATATATTAATAAAAGTTTATTCTAAAAAAAATAATAAATTAATTTTTTATTTTATATATAAAAAACAAAATTTAATAATTAAATATATAAAAGTTCATATTAATATAAAATTTTATCTGATTTTTTATTTAAAATAAATATAAATATAATTCCTTATTATTAAATTTAATTTATATATTAAACAAATTTAAAATTTTTTTTAAAATATTAGTTTATAATATTTTTTACTAATTTTATTTTTTTAAAATATATTTTTAATAAAAATTTAATAATATAATTATTATATTACATAATATTATAAGAGTATCAAGAAATAAATTTATTAAAAAAATATTTAACAATATTATTATAAATATAATAAATAAAATAAAATTTAAATAAATTTATTATTATAATAATTAATATTATTAAAAATATAAAAATAATTATTATATTATTATTAATAAAAAAAATTAATAAAAAATATATTTTATATAAAATTATTAAATCTTTAAAAATAATAATAATAAAAAATTATATTCTTATATAATTTATTTCATATTTTATGAAAATATTTTTAAGAATATAAAAAATTTTTTTATAAATTAAATTAGTATTTATGATAATATTATAATTAATAATTAAAATTTACTCTAATATATAAAATATTAAAATTATCTAAAATATTAGTAAAATATATAAGATTAATTAATAATTTTAAATTGATTTATAATATATTTTAAATAATAAAATAATATTTATTTAAAGACAAAAAATTTATGAAAATAAAATTAATTGTAGGACTTGGAAATCCAGGAAAAAAATATATTATGACAAGACATAATATAGGTTCTTGGTATATTCATATTTTAGCAAAAAAATTTAATATTAAATTAAAAAAAAAAATAAATTTTTAGGATATTTAGGATTATTAAATTTTAAATTAAATAAAATTTATTTATTTATACCAAATGTTTTTATAAATTTAAGTGGAAAATCTGTTTTATATATTACTAAATTTTATAATATAAAAACTGAAGAAATATTAATAATTCATGATGAATTAAATTTATCTCCTGGTCAAATAAAATTTAATATAAAAAAAAATTATAGTACTCATAATGGTTTAAAAAATATAGTTAAAGAATTAAATAATAATTCTTTTAATTCATTAAAAATAGGAATAGGACATCCAGGTTTTAAAAAAAATATTATAAAATTTGTATTAAGTAGTCCAACAATTTTAGAAAAAAAATTAATTATAAATTCGATAAAAAAATCTATTAAAAATATAAATTATATAATAAAAAAAAATAAAAAATAAAATTTATATTTAATTTATTAAATAAATAATAAATATATAATTTTATATAAATAATATATTTATTTTTATAAAAATAAATATATTAATTTTTATTAAAGAGTCGATTATTAAGCCGGATTCTGTCTAGGATAGTCATTTATCTAGATTAATATTCACATATTAACTCAAGCGGCTTACCCAAGCTTTAGTACGGGTAATACTATTAAGCTTTTATTTAGCCTTGCTCCGAATGGAGTTTACATTACCATAAACTGTTACCAGTTATGTGGTGTGCTTTTACCACACCTTTTCACCCTTACCATATAATATATAAAATTTAGGCGGTTTTTTTTCTGTTGCACTATTCGTAAGTTTACACTTCCCAGTAATTATCTGGCATTCTTACCCTTTGGAGTCCGGACTTTCCTCTATTAATTTTTATAAAAAATAGCGACTATCTTATCGACTCTTTAATTTAAAAATTAAAATTATTTTAATAAATAAAATTTATAATTTAATTATATATTACAACAATTATTTAAATTTTTATATAAATTAAAAATTTATTTAAAAAAATATTTTAAACAAATTTTAAAAATTTTAGACCAAGTATAAAATTTTTGATATTATCATATAAATTTATAAACATTTTATTAAAAAAATAAAAATTATTATTTTTTTATTATTTTTATTAAAATAATAATTTTTATTATAATAAATAAATATATTCAAATTTTTTAAATAAAATTATTAAAATGTATTTTTAAAATGAAAAAATATAATTGGTTAAATGATTCTTATAAAAGAATAATTAATTTTTTTAAAAAAAATAAAGCTCATCATGCATTATTAATACAAAGTTTTAAAGGAAATGGAGAATTATATTTTTTATATTCGATAGCAATGTGGTTAATATGTAAAAAAAAAAATAATACAAAATATTGTAATAAATGTAAAGATTGTAAATTAATGAAAGTTGGATATCATCCAGATTTTTATCAATTAGGATTAAAATCAAATATTATAGGAATAGATGATATAAGATCTTTAAAAAAACTAATATATAATTATTCATATAAAGAAGGATATAAAGTTATATTTATACCACATACTGAAATTTTAACTGAATATGCAGAAAATTCTTTATTAAAAATTTTAGAAGAACCTCCTAAAAACACTTTCTTTTTAATGGGTTGTCAACAACCATTAAATTTATTACCTTCATTTAGAAGTAGATGTTTTAAATTTTATCTTTCTATCCCTAATGAAAAGTATGGAATTTTATGGCTAAAAAAAGAAATTAAATTTTCTTTACAAGAAATTAAAACTTCATTAAGATTAAATAATGGATGTATTTTAAATGCAAAAAAGTTATTAATTTCAGAAGAATGGAATAAAAGAAAATTTTTATGTGAAAGTATATATAAATCTATTAATAATAAAGATTTTTTATCTATTTTACCTATATTTACAAAAAAAAATAATGAAAATGTTACTTGGTGGTTTATTAGTTTATTAATTGATTCTTTAAAATGGAAAAAAAATATAAAAAAATTTTTAGTTAATGTTGATCAAATTGAATTAATAAATAAATTATCTAATTATTATGATATTAAAATTTTATTTAATCATATAAAAGAATGGATAAAATATTATAAAATAAATATTATAGTTAATGGAGTTAATAAAGAATTATTAATAATGTATTGTTTATCTTTATTAGAATAATTTTGTTATTTATATATATAATTTTATATAGGAGTTAATATGTTTTTAATAGATTCTCATTGTCATTTAGATAAATTAAATTATATAACTTTACATAAAAATATTGATGATGTTATTAAAAAAGCTCAAAAAAAAAATATAAATATTATTCTTTTTGTTTGTACTGAAATTAAAAATTTTAATTTTATGAAAAAATTAGTTAAAGGAAAAAAAAATATTTTTCTTTCTTATGGTACTCATCCATTATATATTGATAAATATTTTAATTTTAAATTATTAAATTCTATATCATTTAATAAAAAAATTATTGCTATTGGTGAAACTGGATTAGATTTTTATAAAAATAAACATAATAAAAAAAGACAAAAAAAAGCATTTAGAAATCATATAGAAATTTCTAAAAATTATAAAAAACCTCTTATAATACATTCTAGAAATTCAATAAAAGATGTTTTATCTATTCTTAAAGAAAAAGAATCTAATAATTGTAATGGAGTTTTACATTGTTTTAGTGAATCTATTGAATCAGCTCGTATTTTATTAAATCTTGGTTTTTATATATCTTTTTCTGGAATTATTACATTTAATCCAAATGCTTTTAAAGAAATTATTAAATTTATTCCATTAAATAGAATTTTAATAGAAACTGATTCACCTTATTTATCTCCAGTTCCATATAAAAATAAAGAAAATCAACCATCATATATGATATATATAGCAAATATTTTATCAAAAATTAAGAATATTTCTTTAGAAGAACTAAGTAATCATACTTCAAAAAATTTTTGTAAACTTTTTAAAATTAATATTAATAAATATTAATAATAAATTAATTAATATTTTTTTAATTTTTTTAATTTTTTTAAATATTTATAGGAATTTTAATGTCTTTAAAAAATTTTTTTTCATATAAATTACCATCTATTTCTACTGATTTACCTTTTACTTTAATGTTAATAGAAGATTTTAAAATAATTTCAATAGATGGAAAAGATAATATTAATTTTTTACAAAATCAATTAACATCTGATATTTTTAATATTAAAGAAAATGAATATTCTTTTTCTTCATATTGTAATTATAAAGGAAAAGTTATTAGTGTTATTTATTTATTTTTTTATAAAAAAAAAATTTCTTTTATTGTAAATAAAAGTATTTATAAAAGTTTAATTTTAGAATTAAAAAAATATTCTATTTTTTATAAAATTAATTTTTTTTTACATAAAAATATTTTTTTATTAGGTATTGCTGGTTGTGAATCTAAAAAAAATATAAAAAAATTATTTCCTACTTTTTCAATTAAAAATAATAAAAAAGTTTTTTATTATAAAAAAACAACTTTTTTATATTTTAAACTTCCTATAGATAGATTTCTTATTATTGCTGATATTTATATGAAAAATTTTTTTTTAAAAAAATTAAAAGATATATCAGTTAAAAAAAATGGTCAACAATGGTTATCATTAGATATTGAATCATGTTATCCAATAATTAATAAAAATTATAGTAAAAAATTTTTTCCACAATCTATAAATTTAGAAAAATTAGATGCAATTAGTTTTAATAAAGGATGTTATTTAGGACAAGAAATTATATCTAAAATTAAATATTATAAATTTAATAAAAAATCTTTATTTTGTCTTATTAGTGAAAGTAATTTTTGTTTATTAAATAAAGATTTTATAGAATATAAAGAAAAAAAAAAATGGATATATGCTGGAAATATTATTTCCTATTGTTTATTAGATAATAAAAAAATTTTAATACAGGCAGTATTAAAAAAATTTATATCTAATAAATTTTTTATAAGATTACATAAAAATCCACATATAAAATTATATATTTTTAATATATAAAATATTTTATTTATAAATAATTTTTAAATAAAATTTATATTTTATATTAAAAATTTTATTTATTTAAAATGTTTTAAAATTTTTTAATTTTTAAAAATATTTTATTATTTATATATATAAATAATTTTATTTAAAAAATTTAATTTAAATTAATATATTATATATTAATATAAAATATTTTAAATTTTTGATTATAAATTAATATAAAGAAATTAATTTTCTATAATATATATTATAGAAAATAATTATTTAATATTTTAAATTATTTTTTTAAAATTTTAAAATATATATAATATATTTAAAATATTAAATAATTTATATATAATTATAAAACTTTTTTTATAAAAATTTTATTTTTTTATAAAAAATAAATAAAATTAAATTATTTCAATTTTAAAAACATTTTATAAGAAGATAAAATTATATGATAAATAATATAAAAGTTGTTGTAGCTATGTCAGGTGGAGTAGATTCTTCTATTTCTGCATGGTTATTAAAAAAACAAGGATACCATGTAGAAGGTGTATTTATGAAAAATTGGGAAAATGAAGATAATTCAAAATATTGTACAATAAATAATGATTTTATTGATGTAAAAAAAGTATGTAATCAATTAAATATTAAACTTCATATTGTAAATTTTTCGTTTGAATATTGGGAAAATGTTTTTAAAATATTTTTAAAAGAATATAAATTAGGTAACACTCCAAATCCTGATATATTATGTAATAAAGAAATAAAATTTAAAACTTTTTTTAATTTTGCAATAAAAGATTTAAAAGCTGATTATATAGCAACAGGTCATTATGCACAAATAATAAAAATAAAAAATAATTTTTATTTACTTAAAGGTTTTGATAAAAATAAAGATCAAAGTTATTTTTTATATAATATAAAATCTTGTAATCTATCTAAAATATTATTTCCTTTAGGTAGAATTACAAAATTAAAAGTACGATATTTAGCAAAAAAAATAAAATTAATAAATTTTAATAAAAAAGATTCAACAGGAATTTGTTTTGTTGGTAAACGTAAATTTATTAAATTTATTAAAAATTATATAAAACCAAAACCTGGATTAATTATTGATACAAAAAAAAATATTGTTGGAAAACATGATGGAGTAATGTATTATACTTTAGGACAAAGAAAAGGATTAAAAATAGGAGGAATAAAAAATACATTACAATCTCCATGGTATATTATTGATAAAAATATAAAAAAAAATTATTTAATTGTTTCTCAAGGATTTAATAATTCATATTTAATATCATATAAATTAATTGCAAATAATTTATCTTGGATTAATAATAAAATTTCTAATATTAAAGAATGTTTTGCAAAAACTCGATATAGACAAAAAGATTTAAAATGTAAAATATCATTAATAAATAAAAAAAATATTTTAGTTATATTTAAAAAACCAGTATTTGCTGTTAATCCTGGTCAATCTATTGTATTTTATTACAAAAATTTTTGTTTAGGTGGGGGTATAATATATAAATCTTTTAAAAAAAAATAATATTTATTATAATTTTAAAAATTTTTATTAAAAAATTTAATATAATATATATTTATTTAATATATTGTAAATATATAAAATATATTTATGTATAAATATATAATTTTATAATCAAAATAAGTAAATTATTATATAATGGTAAAAATATGAATTTAATTGATCATTCTTTAGAAGAAATTATTTTTTTAAAAAAAATTGCATCCAATATTATTGAAAAAATACGTTATAAATTTAAGGAAATAGAAGTTACAATCTTAAAAAGAACTGGAATATCTTTAGATATACGTTGGGGAAAAATAGAAAATATTATATACAATAATGATAATTATATAAAATTAATTATATTTTCTAATAAAAGAAAATCAATTGTTTCTTCAACAGATTTAAGCTATAAATCTATTAATAAAATTATAAATCATGCAAATGATATATTAAAATATACTACAAAAGATTTACAATATGGTCTTCCTGCAAAAGAAATATTAGCTTTTAAAGCATTAGATTTAAATTTATATCATCCAATAAAAAATTTTAATTTAATAAAAATAATTGATCTTATTTCTGAAGTAGAACAATATGGATTAGATAATGATAAAAGAATAATAAATACTGAAGGATCAAATTTTCAAAGCAATATTGTTACTAAAATAATTGGAAATAGTCATAATTTTATACAAAGTTCTACTGGAAGTAAATATTCTATATCATGTAGTTTAATCGCTAAAGATAATAATAGTATGGAGCGTGATTATTCTTATAGTATATCAAGATCTTTAAAAGATTTAAATTCACCTATATTTATAGGAAAAGATTGTGCAAAAAAAGTTATATCTAGATTAAATTCTAGAAAAATATTTACTCAAAATTCTCCTGTTTTATTTTCTTCTGAAATTGCTGTATCTATATTTTATTATTTATCAAAAGCAATTTTTGGAGAAATTGTTTATAAAAAATCTACTTTTTTATTAAAATATTTAGGAAAAAAAATATTTCCAAGTTGGATTTCTATTAAAGAATTTCCTCATATATTAAAAGGTTTATATTCATCTTATTTTGATCAAGAAGGTGTAAAAACTTCTAATTTAAAAATTGTTAAAAATGGTATTCTTAATACATGGCTTTTAAATAATTTTTATGCAAAAAAATTAGGCTTCATAAGTAATGGACATGATGGAAATATTTATACCTGGAAAGTTTCAAATAAAAATTTAACTAAAAATGAATTAATAAAATTAATGTATAAAGGATTAATTGTAACAGAAACTATGGGACAAGGAATAAACTATATGACTGGAGATTATTCAAAAGGTGTTTCTGGTTTTTGGGTAGAAAATGGAAAAATTCAATTTCCAGTAAAAGAAATCACAATTGCTGGAAACCTTAAAAATATGTTTTTAGATATAATTAATATTAGTAATGATATTGAATTAAGAACTAATATCCAATGTGGATCTATATTAATTTCTTCTATGAAGATAGCAGGAATATAAAATTTTAATTTTTTTAAAAAAAAATTAATTTCTAATTATTTTTTTGTAAAATTATAAATATAATAATAAATTTATTAAAATATTAATTTATTTAAATTTTTTCAAAATTAATAAAAATATTTAAAATAAAATATGCAAATTTCTTATATACCTATTTTTAAAGATAATTATATATGGATTTTATATAACATAAATTTAAAAAAATGTGTTGTAATAGATCCTGGAGATGCAAAATCTATTATTCTTTATATAAAAACTAATAATTTTAAAATTGAATCAATTTTATTAACTCATTATCATAATGATCATATATTAGGGGTTGATGAATTATATAATAAATTTAATATACCAATATATGGACCATTTAAAATAAAAAAAAAATATCCAATAAATTTTATAAAAGAAGGTGATTATATTAATATTTTAAATAAAAAAATTAAAGTATTAAATCTTTCAGGTCATACTTCTAATCATATTGGATTTTATATTTATCCATGGATATTTTGTGGAGATTCTATGTTTTCCGCAGGTTGTGGAAAAATATTTAATGGAGGTAATATTATACAAATGTATAAATCTTTTCAAAAGATAAACAATCTTCCTTCTGAAACATTTATTTTTAGTTCACATGAATATACTATATCTAATATAAAGTTTTTTCTTAAAATATTTCCAAAAGATAAATTTGTTAAAAAATTATTACTTAATATAAAAAAAAAAATAAAAATTAAAAAGAATAGTTTACCTTCTAATTTATTCTTAGAAAGAAGAATTAATATATTTTTATTATGTAATAAATTTAAATTAAAAAAAATATTAAATTTTTCTTTAAAAAATAATAATTATCCTTATATTTTTTCTTGTTTAAGAAAATTAAAAAATAAATTTTCTTAAAAAATTTTTAAAATTATTAATAAATATTTTAATAAAAATATTATATTTTAAAAAAAATATCTGGGGTACCAGGATTTGAACCTGGGATCGCGGGATCAAAACCCGATGCCTTTCCTCTTGGCTATACCCCAAAATTTTATAAATATACGGGAGACGAGATTTGAACTCGTATACTTTAATTTAGTACTAGAATCTAAATCTAGCGCGTCTACCTGTTTCGCCACTCCCGCAAAATTATTAAGCTACGACAGGATTTGAACCTGTGACCTCAGCGTTATGAGTGCTGTGCTCTAACCAACTGAGCTACGTAGCCATTTTTATATAAAATTAATAAAGTTATTATGCAAAATAATAATTATATAGTCAATAATTTTTATTTATAAAATATAAGAAATTATTTATTAATAAATATTTAAAATATTTTATATACTATATCATATTTTTATAATAAACTTTATTTATTTAACATTTAATATTAATTAAATTAAATTTATGAAAATTGATTTAAATATTTTTAATGAAATTATTTCCTCTATTAAAAATTATAAAAATTTATTAGTTGCTTTTAGTGGCGGAATAGATTCTATGGTTCTTATTGATATTTTATCATTATTAAGAGATAAAAAAATAAAAAATAATTTATCATTTAAATTTAGAGCAATTCATATTAATCATTTTTTAAATAAAAATTCTAAAAAATGGGCTATATATTGTAAAAATGAATGTAAAAAGCGTAATATATTATATAATATATATGAAATAAATTTATCTAAAATTAAAAATAATATTGAAGAAAAAGCTAGAAATTATAGATATAAAATTTTTAAAAAAAATATTAAATCTCATGAAATATTATTAACTGCTCATCATCAAGATGATCAAGCAGAAACATTATTATTATCTTTAAAAAGAGGAAGTGGTCCATTAGGACTTTCATCAATGAATTTAAATTCTAAGTTTTATAAAAATAGAATAATAAGACCTCTTTTAAATTGTAGTAAAATACAAATTAAAAATTATGCAAAATATAGAAAATTAAATTGGATTTATGATAAAAGCAATGATAATGAAAAATTTGATAGAAATTTTTTACGTATAAATATTATACCATTATTTACTAAACGTTGGCCAAAATTTAATTATTTAGTTTCTAGAACAGCTAGATTATGTTATGAACAAGAAAAATTATTAAATGATCTTTTAAAAAAAGAATTAAATAAATTAATAAAATATGATGGATCTTTATATTTTAAACCTCTTATAAATATGAAAAAAAATAAAATATTTTTCTTATTAAGAAGATGGATTCATAAAAATAAAATTAAAATGCCTTCTGAAAAACAAATAAATATAATTTTAAATGAAATAATTTTAAGTAAAAAAAAATCTATGCCTATTTTTCATTTATCAAATAAAATTATATCTAAATATAAAAATAAATTATATATTTTAGAAAAACAAGAATGTATAAAATTAGATAATACAATTATTTTATGGAAAAAAAAAAATAATAAATTATCATTACCTGAAAATTTAGGAATTATATATAAATTTTTTGAAAAAAATATTTATTATAGTGAATATTTTTTTTTAAAAAAAAATAAAAATAAAGAATTTTTTATGATTTTTCCAATAAAAATATTTATTAGATTACCTAATCTAAATGAAAATATTTTTATTAAATTTAGAAATAAAAAAAAATCTTTTCATACAATTATTAAAAATAAAAAATATAGTTTAAAAAAAATTTTTAATAAAATGTCTGTTCCTCCATGGTGGAGAAATAGAATTCCATTATTATTTTATAATAATAATCTTATATCTGCTTTAGGATTATTTGTATCTGATTTTGCATATCCAATTATTAATAATAAAATATTAAAAATTATATGGAAAAATAATATAAAAAATTAAAAATTTATTCAATAATTAAAATTTTTATAAAATTTATATTTTTTATTTTTAATTAATAAATTATTATTAAATTTTAGAAAATATTTAAATATATATTATTATATAATAAATAAATTATTTTTTATAATTAAAATATAATATATATTTTTAATATTATTATTTATTAATATAAATTAAATTAATATAAACTTTATTATTTTTTTAATTAATTTATTTAAAATTATTGTTAATAATAAAAAAATTAATTTATATTAATATTATTAAATTAAATTAAATATATTAATTTTAATAATTTTAATTAAATTTTTATTTTTTTAAAATTTTTATGTTTAAAATATTTTATATTAAATTAATACATATAATTATTTTTATAAAATTTAATTATAATAATTAAATTTTATAAATTTATTAATAATAAATTAAAATAAATTATAAAATTTTAAATTT
Source organism: Sodalis-like secondary symbiont of Drepanosiphum platanoidis (assembly GCF_964059955.1). Classification (GTDB taxonomy): domain Bacteria; phylum Pseudomonadota; class Gammaproteobacteria; order Enterobacterales; family Enterobacteriaceae. The sequence goes on along the minus strand of NZ_OZ060924.1, from coordinate 358,990 downwards.
ATATATATTATAATAAAATTATTATATAAATTATTATAAATTTTATTTATAAAATATTTTGATTTAATAATAAATTATTATTTTATTTTTTAATTTTAATTAAAAAATTAATTTTTATTTTTTAATAATATAAACTATATATTTATTTATAATAAATTTCTAATAATTTTAAATATTATATTTTTTAATTCTTTAATATTTAAATATATATATTATTAAAAATTATTTGATTTTATTAAAAATAAAAAATAAAAAATAAAAAATAAAATATATTTATATATTTATTTTTAAAATATTTTATATAAAATTATATATTATATTTAAATATAAAAATTTAAAATTTATTTATATAATATAAATTGCCGATATAGCTTAAATTGGTAAAGCAATATATTCGTAATATAAAGATTGTAGGTTCAAATCCTTCTATCGGCATATTATATAAAACTTTATATAAATAAAAAATTTTATTAATTTAAAATTTAATAATTTTTTTATAAATTTTTTATATTTTATGTAAAGAATTTTGACATTAAGACAAAAATTAATTATTATATAATAATATTATTTAATTCCTCTGTAGTTCAGTTGGTAGAACGGCGGACTGTTAATCCGTATGTCACTGGTTCGAGTCCAGTCAGGGGAGTAAAATAAATTTTATTTTAAATTTTTAAATTATATAAATAATATTTTTTTTTAAAAAAACTTTAATTATTATTAATTTATTAATTAAATTTTATTTAAATAATTTTAATTAAAAATTTAAATATTTATTTAAAATAAAGTTTTTAATAAATTTAAGGTATTAAAATGAATCAAAATTTTTTAAAAAAAAAAGTAGCTATAGAAGCATTAAAATACATTAAACAAGATTATATAGTTGGAATAGGAACTGGTACTACAGTAAATTATTTTATTAATGAGTTAAAAAAAATTATACATAAAATAAAATATTTTGTTTCAAGTTCATATGAATCTTCAAAAAAATTAAAAAAATATAATATACCAATATTAAGTTTAGATGATGCTGGTTATGTAGATATTTATATAGATAGTGCAGATGAAATTAATAATGATATGCAAATGATTAAAGGAGGTGGAGGGGCTCTTACTAAAGAAAAAATTATAGCTGAATTATCAAAAATATTTATTTGTATAATAGATGAAAGTAAAAAAGTTAATACTCTTGGAAATTTTCCTTTACCAATTGAAATTATTCCTATGTCTAAATTATTAGTATATAAAAAATTATTAAAAATTGGTGGAAATCCTATACATAGAAAAGAATTAATTACAGAGAATGGAAATATTATTTTAGATATTCATAATTTATCTATTACAGATCCAGTATATATTGAAAAAAAAATTAATAATATTCCTGGAGTTGTTACTGTTGGTTTATTTTCTCAAAGAAAAGCTGATATTGTTTTAATTGGAAAAAATAAAAGTATTAATACTATTAAAAATATAAATTAATAAATTAATTTTATAATTATAAAATTAATTTATTAATTTATATTTTTAATAGTATTAATACTTTTATTAAAAATATAAAAAAAATTATTTATATTTAAAATTTATGAATAAAAAAAAAAATAATACTAAAACTTTTCAAGGACTTATTTTTACATTAAAAAAATATTGGGAAAAAAATGGATGTTCTATAATTCAACCATTAGATATGGAAGTTGGAGCAGGTACTTCTCATCCTATGACTTTTTTTAAAGCTTTAGGTTCTAAACCAATATCTATTGCATATGTTCAACCTTCAAGAAGACCAACAGATGGACGTTATGGAAAAAGTCCTAATAGGTTACAAAAATATTATCAATTTCAAGTTATTATTAAACCATCTCCTAATTTTATGCAAAATTTATATCTTAAATCATTAAAAAAAATAGGAATAAATTTAAAAAATAATGATATTTCTTTTTTAGAAGATAATTGGGATAATCCTACATTAGGAGCATGGGGATTAGGATGGGAAGTACGTTTAAATGGAATGGAAATTTCTCAATTAACATATTTTCAAAAAATTGGTGGATTAAACTGTAATCCAATCACAGGAGAAATCACTTATGGATTAGAAAGATTATCTATGCATTTACAAAAAAAAGATAATGTTTATGATATTGTATGGAATAATAATATTTTTGGAAAAATTACTTATAAAAGTTTTTCATTACAAAATGAATTAGAACAATCAATATATAATTTTGAGTATATTGATACAAAATTTCTTTTTAAATCTTTTGAAAAATTAATTAAACAATCAAAAAAAATGTTATCATTTAATACACCATTAATTTTTCCTTCTTATGAAATTATTTTAAAAGTAATACATATATTTAATATTTTAGATGCTCGTCAATCTTTTTCATTTACTGAAAGACAATCTTATATTTTACGTATAAGAAATATTACAAAAATTATAGCAAAAACATATTTTAATTTATTTTGTATTAAAAATTAATTATTAATTTTTTAAGAAAAATATATGGTTAAAAACGTTTTATTAATAGAAATAGGTACAGAAACTCTTCCTTATAAATCTTTAAAAGATTTATCAAAAAATTTTTGTTTATTTTTTAAAAAAGAAATTGATTTATTAAAAATAAAATATAAATCAATTAAATGGTTTGCTACACCTAAACGTTTTGGTATACAAATATTTTTTTTTAATAAAATTATTATAGAAAAAAAAATAAAAAAAAGAGGTCCAAAATTTTCTCAAGCTTTTTTAAAAAATGGAAATCTTACAAAAGCAACAATATTTTGGATAAAAAAACATTCTATTAATATTAATGATACAAAAATAGTTTGTATTAATAATATAAAATGGTTAATGTATGAAAAAATAAGTTTCAAATCAATTGATTATTTTTTAAATGAAATTATTTCTAAATCCCTTAAAAAGTTAAATAAATATAAAATGATGTTTTGGGGAGAAAGAATAATAGAATTTATTCGTCCAATAAACAATATTACTATATTGATAGATAAAAAAATTATAAAAACAAAAATATTAGGAGTTATTAGTAATAATTTTGTTTTTGGTAATTGTTTTATAAAAAATAAAAAAATTATTATTAAACATGCTAATGATTATTTAAAAAATTTATTAGAACAAGGAAAAGTTATAGCAAATTATAAATTAAGAAAAAAAATCATTCTTTCAAAAATAATAAACAAAGCAAAAAAAATTAATGGACAAATAAAAATAAATAATAATTTATTAGAAGAAATAACTTCTTTAGTAGAATGGCCTAATGTTTTATTAGCATCTTTTAAAAAAGATTTTTTAAAAATTCCAAATGAAATTATAGAAAATATAATTATATTTCATAAAAAATATATACCAATATATGATTTAAATAAAAAATTAACATCCTATTTTATTTTTGTAATAAATGTTAAACCAATTAATACAAAAATAATTATTTCTGAACATATAAAAGTATTAGAATCTTTTCTTTCAGATGCTAAATTTTTTTTCAAATGTGATAGAAAAAAAAAATTAGAAGATTATAGATTATATTTAAAAAATATTTTATTTAAAGAAAATTTAGGAAATTTATTTGATAAAAGTAATAGAATACAAAAATTATCATGTTTTATTTCTAATAAAATAGGAGCTAATATAGAACAAACATCTCGTGCTGCATTTTTATCAAAATGTGATTTAGCAACAAAAATGGTTTTTGAATTTCCTAATATTAGTGGAATAATAGGAATGTATTATGCAAAATATGATAATGAATCAGATATAGTATCTTTAGCATTAAAAGAACAATATTATCCAAGATTTTCTAATGATATTTTACCTACAACATTGGTATCATGTTCTTTATCTATTGCAGATAAAATAGATACTTTAGTAGGAATTTTAGAAAATAATAATTTATTTAAAAAATATAATGATCCATTAGGTTTAAAAAAAATTACTAAACATATATTAATAATATTAATAGAAAAAAAAATATCAATAAATTTAAAAAATTTAATTAAAGAAACAATTAGATTATATAATAATACAATTTTTAGTAAAAATTTAGATAAAAAAATATTAAAATTTATAATTGAAAGAACAAAATATTTTTTTTTAAAAAAAGGATATAGTATAGATATTATAGAATCAGTTTTATCAAAAAAAAATATGAATTTTATTTATTTACATAATCAAATAGATTCAATAGAAAATTTTAGTAAAACTAATAAATTTTCTAAATTTATCAATATATATAAACGTATTAACAATTTTTTTATAAAAAATAAAGAAAAAATAAATAAAAATATTTTTTTAAATAAACTTAAAGAACCAGAAGAGATTAAATTAAATATTGAAATAGAAAAAACAACAAAAAAAATAAATAATTTTTTATTAAAAGGAAATTATAAAGATATTTTAATTAGATTATCTAAAATGTTTAATTTAATTGATTTATATTTTAAAAATATAGTAATAATGCATAAAGATATTGAATTAAGAACAAATAGAATTAATTTATTAAAAAAATTAAAAAAATTATTTTTAATTATTGCAAATATTTCACTTTTAAAAAATAAAAATTTTAAAAAATATTAATTTTATATTTTTATATAAATAAAATAAAATTTATATTTTTAATTAAAAATTTTATATAATTTTTTTAAAAAAATTGAGATAATTATAAATATAATAACAAATATTTTTATAGGAATTATTTTAAATTTTGAATAAGGAGTTATTCCTTTATATCTAATAATATTTAAAGTTAAAGATTTGCTAATAAATTGAGATATTTTTTTTTGACATGATCCATCAGGATTTATAATTGCAGTTATTCCATTATTACTACAATACAACATACTTCTACCTAATTCTAAAGATCTCATACAAGCCATTTGATAATGTTGCCATGGTTCTATAGAATTCCCGAACCAAGAATTATTTGATAATGTTAATAAAAAATCAACTTGAGAAGAAAAATTATTTTTAATTTGTTCACTAAAAATTACTTCATAACATAAAATAGTAAGAAAATTTTTATTACAAATATTTTGGGGAGATTGTAAATAATTTCCTTTACTAAAATTTTCCATAGGAAAATTTATTAATTTTAATAATGGATATAAAATTAACTTCATTGGTATATATTCTCCAAATGGAACAAGATGATATTTTTTATAAATTATATTATTAATTGATTTTATTATAAGTGATTTACCTAAAAATATTACACTATTAAAATTAATAAAATTTTTTAAATTTCTTTTAGAACTTATTATACCAGTAATAAGAATTGTATTTTTTAAATACATAATTTTATTTAAAAAATATAATAAATTTTTTTGATTAATTATATTATTTGGTATTATTGATTCAGGCCAAATAATAATTTTAGATTTACCTAATACAGGCTTAGTATATTTATAATATACATTAATTTTTTTTTTTATATCTTTAATATTATATGTAATTAAATTTTTTTCATTTCCTTGAATTAAAGTAACTTTTATATAATCATTTTTTATTGGATAATACCAATAAATATTCTTAAGAAAAAAAGAAAATAAAAAAAATAAAAAAAAATATAAAAATAAATATAATTTATTTTTAAAAAAATAAAAAAAACTACTGATCATTACTATTAAAAAAGTAATAAATTCAAAACCTAAAATTGGTGCAATAAAATTTAAAGGACTATTAATTTGACTATAACCAAATTGTAACCAAGGAAATCCAGTAAAAAAAGAACTACGAAAATAATCTAATACAATCCATAATCCAGGAATATTAAATAAACAATTTAATATATTTTTTTTAAAAAAATATTTTTTAAACAAAAATCCAAATAATACAATATATAAAGATAAATAAATAATAAAAAATATAAATATAATTATACTTAATATTTTAGATAATCCACCAAATTTTATTAAACTAATATAAATCCAACTTATTCCTGTACCGTAAAATCCAAATCCCCAAAAAAATGATATTAAGCATGATTCTTTTATATTAGATTCATAAATTAATTTAAATAAAATTACTAAAGAAATTATAGCTATAGGCCATATATTATATGGTGAAAAAGATAATACTCCAAAAACTCCAGAAATTATTGATAAAAATATTTTAAATAAAAAATTTTTAAAAAATAAATCAAATAACATAATTATTAACTTGTTTTTTAAATAAAAAATATTTTATATTTAATTTTTTAAAAAATATAAAAATATTTATTTTATAAATAAGGATTAGAATAACCTAATTTTTTTAAAAATTTATTTTCCATATATTCCATTTTTATTGCTTTTTTTTTATTATTATGATTATAATTTAAAAGATGTAAAGTTCCATGTATTACTATATGAGCCCAATGTTCTTTTATTTTTTTTTTATATTTTATTGCCTCTAATTCTATTATTTCTTTACAAATTATTAAATCTCCTATAAAATATGAATTTTTTTTATGTATATCATCTACAGAAAATGAAAGAATATTTGTAGGATAGTTTTTTTTACAAAATTTCATATTTAAATATGACATTTCTTTAGAATTTACTATTTTAATATTAATTTCTATTTTTTTTAATTTTTTTTTTAAACAAATATTTTTTATCCATTTAAAAAAATCAGATTTTTTTGGAAATATATTATTAACACTATATATTATTTGAATATTAATTTTAATATTTTTCATTTAAATAATTATTTATAATATTTTTAAATAAATTTTACATATCAAATTTATATATTTTTACAAATTATATTTTAAATATTTTAATATTTTTTACTAAAAATATAATTTTATTATCTTTTTGAAAATTGTGGACTTTTTCTAGATTTTCTTAATCCTACTTTTTTTCTTTCAACTTTTCTAGAATCTCTTGTAATAAAACCTGCTTTTCTAAGATTTAAATGAAAATCTTTATTATAATTTACTAATGCTTTTGATACTCCATGTCTAATAGCTCCTGCTTGACCAGAAATACCACCACCTTTAACAGTAATAAATAAATCTAATTTTTTAATCATATTAGTTAAATTTAATGGTTGACATACTATCATTCTAGGTGTATTACTTTTAAAGTAGTAATCAATTTTATAATTATTTATTAAAATATTTCCATTTCCAGATTTAATAAAAACTCTAGCAGATGAACTTTTTCTCCTTCCAGTTCCATAATATTTTTTATCTTTCATTTTTAAAATTTCTCTATTAAATATTTAAAATTAATGGTTTTTGTGCAACATGATTATGTTTATAAGATGCATATACTTTTAATTTTTTATACATTTTTCTTCCTAAAGGACCTTTTGGTAACATTTTTTTAACTGCTTTTTTGATAATTTTTTCTGGATTTTTTTTTAAAATTTCTTTAAATTTTTTACTTTTTATTCCTCCAATATATCCTGTATGATGATAATATATTTTATTATTTTTTTTATTTCCACTTAATAAAATTTTTTTAGCATTTATTATTATTAAATAATCCCCAGTATCAATATTAGGAGTATATTCTGGTTTATGTTTTCCTTGAAGATATTTAGCTATTTTTGTAGCAAGTCTTCCTAATATTTGATTTTTAGCATCAATTAAATACCATGAATAAATTATATCTTTTGTTTTTGCAGTAAAAGTTTTCATTAAAATTCCTTTAATAATATTAAATTTTTAATAAATTTATTAATATATATTATAATTTTATTAATTATAAAATTAAATTTTTTATTTAAATTATTTAAAATAATTTAAATATACATAAATATTTTATGTATTTATATAAAATAAATAAATTAAAAAATTTTAAATAATTAATTTTATAAAAAAAAATTAAATAAAATTTATAAAAATGGAAAAAATATACTTATTCCACTTAATATTAATATTCCTCCAAAAAAACGATTTTGTATTTTTTTAACTTTAGATTTATAAATTAAATTTTGAATTTTATTTGCAGCAAACGCATATAAGTACATAATAATAGTATCTATAATAACCATAGTTAATATAATTAAAATTAATTGTTTAAATAAAGAATAATTTGATAAAATAAATTGAGGCATTAAACTTAACATAAAAACAATAATTTTTGAATTAGTTATTGTAGTAATAAATCCAGAAATAAAAAGTTTTAACTTATTTAATGAATAAAAATTTATATTATTATTTATATTAATAATAGGTCTTTTCCATGTTATGTATCCAGTATATATTAACCAAATTGATCCTATAATTTTTATAAAAAATATAGCTTTATTAGATAATAATATTATCCCTGTACTTAATCCAATAGTAATTAAAATAATTATAAGTGCTATTTCTTGTCCAAGAATAGCATAACTAGTTTTTTTTAAACCTTGACTTAATCCATAATTCATTGCTTGTATAGATCCAGGTCCTGGAGATAATGATATAAAAAAAGAAATAATAAAAAAAGAAAACCAAGTTGTATAACACATGGAATCTTTTTCTCCTAGTAAAATAAATTTTCAATACAAAAATTTATTATGATTAAATTAATTAATATTTTTAAAAAAAATTTTATTTATTTTTTTATTTTTAATTTTAAATTTAAATAATTTTAAAAAATTTTATATTTATTATTTATAATAACAAACATTTCTTTTTTTTGATAGAATATATATAATTCTTTTAAAATATTAAAAAATATAATTTTTATTAAAGTATTTAATTTTATGTTTTTATAAAAAAATTCAATATATAAGTTAATTAAAATTTTTAAAATTATTTAAATATATTAAAATTTAATTTTAATTTATTAAAAAATTTAATAAAAATAATATTATTAAATATATATAAAAATATAACATATATAAATATGTATTATTTATATTTTATTAAAAAATTATTTTAATAAAATCATTAATTTTTTAATAAATATTTTAAAAATATATTATATATTTTTTAAAAATTTTTTCAAAATAATTTAATTAATTAAATTATATTTTTTTAAAACATTAAATTTTAATTTTAAATTAAATTTAAATACTATTTAAATAATATAAACATTTAGAGAATTTTTATGAAAATATTAACTATAAAAGAAATTTTTAAAAAAAAAACATTAATTAATAAAAAAATTTTTATTAAAGGATGGGTTCATACTCGTAGAGATTCTAAAAAAGGATTTTCTTTTTTAAATATATATGATGGATCTTGTATAAATTCTATTCAAATTATTGTTAATAATAAAATAAAAAATTATAAAAAAGATGTATTAAAATTAACAACAGGATGTTCAGTTTCTGTTATAGGAATAATAATAAATTCTATTGGAAGAGAACAAAATATTGAAATTAAAGCTTATTCTATTAAAGTTATAGGTTGGATAAATAATCCAGAAACATATCCAATATCTTCTAAAAAACATAGTATGAATTTTTTAAGAAAATTTTCACATTTACGTCCTAGATCACGTATTATTGGATCTGTTTCTAGAATTAGACACACTCTTTCATATGAAATACATAATTTTATGAATAAAAATGGATTTTATTGGATATCTACTCCATTAATTACTTCTTTAGATACTGAAGGATCAGGTAATATGTTTAATATATCTACATTAAATGAAAATAATATATCTTATAAAGATAAAAATTTAATTAAAAATAATTTCTTTGGTAAAGAATCTTTTTTAACAGTTTCTGGACAATTAAATGCAGAATCATATGCTTGCGCTTTATCAAAAGTTTATACTTTTGGACCAACGTTTCGTGCTGAAAAATCTAATACTAGAAGACATTTATCTGAATTTTGGATGATTGAACCAGAAATAGCTTTTGTTTCTCTTAATGAAATTATTTTATTTGCTGAAAATATGTTAAAATATCTTGTTACATCTATTTTAAATCAAAGAGAGGATGAAATTAATTTCTTTTCAAAATATTGGAAAATTGATTTAATATATAGATTAAATAAATTTATTAATGATAAATTTATTCAAATAGAATATTCTGAAGTAATAAAAATTTTACAAAAAAATTATAAATTATTTAATAAGAATATTCGTTGGGGTGAAGATTTATTTTCTGAACATGAACGTTTTTTATCAGAAAAATATTTTAATTCTACAATAATAATAAAAAATTTTCCTAAAAATATTAAAGCTTTTTATATGCGTTTAAATGATGATAATAAAACTGTTGCTTCTTTAGATATAATATCTCCTGGAATTGGAGAAATAGTAGGAGGTTCTCAAAGAGAAGAACGTTTAGATTTTTTAGATAAACAAATTAATAGTTTTAAGTTATGTAAAAAAAATTATTGGTGGTATAGAGATTTAAGACGTTATGGAACTGTTCCTCATTCAGGATTTGGTTTAGGTTTAGAAAGATTAATAATGACTATTACAGGTATAAAAAATATTCGTGATACTATACCTTTTCCAAGAACTCCATATAACATTAATTTTTAATTTTAAAATTTTATATAAATTTTAAATTATTATTTAAAAATTAAAAATTTTTATATATTTAAATATTATTAATAATATTTAAATATATTTTTATAAAAAAATATAATATAACTATAAATTATAAATATAAAAATTATATAATATTTTATATAAATTTTTTAAAAAATATTTTTTATAAAAATAAATTTTATTAAAACTTTTATTAAAATTATTATAAATTAATTCATTCTAATATAATGGAGAAAATAATGATAAAATTAGGAATTATCATGGATTCTATCAAATCAATTAATTTTTTTAAAGATTCTAGTTTAGCAATTTTACTTCAAGCTCAAAAAAGAAATTATGAAATATATTATATGGAAATAAATTCTATTTATTTATATAAAAGCACACCTAAAGCTATAGCAAAAATTATTAATGTAACAAATAACTCTAAAAATTGGTTTAATTTTTATGAAAAAATAGATATTTGTTTAGAAACTTTAGATGTAATTTTAATGAGAAAAGATCCTCCAGTAAATAATGAATTTATATATGTTACACAAATTTTAGAACATGTAGAAAATAAAGGAGTATTAGTTATTAATAAACCAAGTAGTCTTCGTAATTATAATGAAAAAATATTTATATCTTGGTTTGAAAAATATATTCCAAATACTGTTGTATCTTGTTCTTATGATGTTTTATATGACTTTTTACAAAAAAATAATGATATTATAATAAAACCACTAGATGGAATGGGTGGTATATCAATTTTTAGAGTTACAAAAAATGATTATAATATTTCAGTAATTATTGAGCAAATAACTAATTTTGGTAAACAATTATGTATGGCTCAAAAATATATTCCTGAAATAACTTTAGGAGATAAAAGAATTTTAATTATTAACGGAAAACCAGCTCCTTATTGTTTATATAGAATACCTAAAAGTGGAGAAACAAGAGCAAATATTGCTGCTGGAGGATATGGAAAAGTAAAAAAATTATCTAAAAATGATTGGAAAATTTCTAATGCAATATCTCCATTTTTAAAAAAAAATGGATTATTTTTAGTTGGATTAGATATAGTTGGAAACTATTTAACTGAAATTAACATTACTAGTCCTACATGTATTTGTCAAATAGAAAAAGAATCTTCTATATCAATTACTAAAATGTTATTAAACTCTATTGAAGAATATTTAGATATATAGAAATAATGCTTTATAACAATTTAAAATTATTAATAATATTATTATGAATTTACAACATCATTTTCTTATTGCAATGCCTTTATTACAAGATCCTTTATTTAAAAAATCGGTTATTTATATTTGTGAACATAACAATGATAATATAATGGGTATTATTATTAATAAACCATTAGAAAAATTTACAATTAATGATATAATTAAAAAATTATCAATAATACCTTCTAAAAATAATTTAAATTCTAAATTAAATTATCCAGTATTTTCTGGAGGACCATTATCAGATGAAAGAGGATTTATATTACATACTCCATGTAATAAATTTAATTCTAGTATTAATATATCATCTGATACTATGATTACAACTTCTAAAGATGTATTAGAAAGTATTGGAACAAAAAAAGAACCTAAAAATATTTTAGTAGCTCTTGGATATTCTGGATGGAATACAAGTCAATTAGAACGTGAATTATTAGAAAATTCTTGGCTTACAATTCCTGCTAATAATAATATTTTATTTAAAACTCCAATTGCTTATAGATGGATAGAAGCAGCAAAAATTTTAGGTATAGATATTAATAAAATTTCTAATCAATTAGGTCATGCATAATGTCTTTATTATATGCCATATCTTTTGATGTAGGTTCAAAAAATATTGGAGTAGCTGTTGGACAAAATATTACTCGTACTGCTAAACCTATAAATAGTTTAAAAGCAATTCATGGAATTCCTGATATAAAAAAAATAAAAAAATTATTTAATATATGGAATCCAAATATAATTATAATTGGATTACCATTAAATATGGATGGAAGTATACAAAATTCTATAAATTTATATATTAATAAATTTATAAATTTTATTAAAAGAAATTTTAAAATAAAAATAAAATTATGTGATGAAAGATTAACTACTATAGAAGCTCGTTCTAAAATATTTAAATTAAAAGGATATAAATATTTAAAAAAAAGTAAAATAGATTCTGAATCCGCATCTATTATTCTTGAAAATTGGTTTAATAAAAATATTTAAAAAAAATATTTTAATTATTATAATTTTTAAAATTTTATAAAAAAAATAAAATTTATTTAGAAAATAAATATAATATTTTAATTTTTTATAAAAAACTTAAAAAATAAAAGAGCCATTTATAATAGGCTCTTTTTAAAAAAATTAAATTTATAAAATATATATAATTAAATTTATATATAAATATTTAAAAATTTTATAAAATAAATAATATTTTTATTTTTTATTATTAAATAAACGTAATGATATTAAAAATATATTAATAAAATTTAAATATAAATTTAATGCACCTAAAATAGAAAATTTTTTAAGTTGATTTTTATTATTTATAGAATTTTGTATTATAAAATATTTAATTTTTTGTGTATTATAAGCAGCAAGAAATGTAAAAGTTATTATATTAAAATAAGTAATTATCCACATTAAAAATTTACTATGCATTAATAAATTTATTATAGATCCTATTAAAATACCAATAATTGACATTAATAATAAACTTTCAAAATTTCTTAAATCTTTTTTTGTAAAATAACCATATATTGTCATAATTCCAAACATAAAAGAAGTAGAAATAAAAGCATTAAATATAGAAGTATATGTATATAAAATTATAATACTTGATAAAGTTAATCCAGTTAAAACAGAATATAACATAAATAAAAATGTTGCTAATTTACTGTTAAGATATTGAATTTTATTAGAAATAATCATTACTAATATTATTTGAATCATTATTAAACTAATAGTTGTATAATTATTATAAAAAATTAATTTTAATAAATATGGAGTATGGTATGTATACCATGAAACAAAAGATGTTAAAATCAATCCGCATGTCATCCATCCATATACTTGTACTATAAATAATTGTACTAAACTTTTTGTTTTTTTTAAAGTTGAATGATGAGAATGAAAAAATCGATTCATTATTTGTATCCTTAGTATAAAATATATCAAAAAAATAAAATTATATCATATGATTATATAAAAATAATAATATTTTTATTATATAAATAATTTTTAATTTTTTTAAATATTTTATAAAAAATTTAAAAATATAATTATTTTATTTAAAAAAAATAAAATAATTAATAATTAAATTATTAAAAATTATTTATTAATATAAATTAATTTAATTTATTTAGTAAAATTTATAAAAATATTGTACAATAAATTTATGAAAAATTTATTAATTTTTAGAAATCTTGGTTTAGAATATTATTCTAAAACTATAAAAAAAATGTATTTTTTTACTAAAAATCGTAATTATCATACAAATGATGAAATTTGGTTTGTGCAACATCCTAAAGTTTTTACTCAAGGAAGATCTTGTAATAAAAATGATAATATAAATTATTATAGTGATATTCCTATATATAAAAGTAATAGAGGAGGAAAAATAACATATCATGGTCCTGGACAACAAATTATTTATTTTATGATAGATCTTAGAAGATTTTTAATTAAAATTAGAACTTTATTAAATATTTTAGAAAAAATAATTATATCAACTTTATTAGATTTAAAAATAATTAGTAATAAATCTTATGATTCTCCTGGAATATATGTTAATAAAAAAAAAATATGTTTTTTTGGTTTACAAATAATTAATGGATGTTCTTTATATGGTCTTTCATTAAATGTTTGTATGGATCTTAAACCTTTCTCATATATTAATCCATGTGGTCAAATAAATTTAAAAATAACTCAAATAAAAGATTTTAAAAAAAATATAAAAATTAAATATGTTCAAAATTTATTATTAAATAAATGTTTATTTTTTTTAAAAAATTAAAAAAATATATTAATTAATAATTTATATATATAAACATATTAAATAAAATTTTTTAAAATTATTAAAATTTTATATATAATTATATTTATATTATAAATATAATTTTTATTTTAAAAAATTTTGTATAAAATTAATATGTATGTTATATATAAATATTTTAATAAATATATATAAATTATTTTTAATAAATATAAATAATATTAATTTTTTTATTAAAAACATAAATTAATTATTAAAATTATTAAATAATAAATATTAATTTAATTTTTTTTTAAAAAAATTTATATAAAATTTTAATTAACATAAAATAAATATATCAAATACTATTAATGAAATTAAAAAATAAATCAATTAAAATTAAAAAATTAAACATAAAAAATATATCTAGTATTCCTAAGCCATCATGGATTAAAACTAAAGCAATTTTAAATACAAAAAAAATAAAATATATTAAAAAATTAATTAAGATTAATAATCTTAATTCTGTATGTGAACAAGCATCATGTCCTAATTTAACTGAATGTTTTAATTATGGAATAACTACTTTTATGATACTTGGATCAATATGTACAAGAAAATGTCCATTTTGTAATATAAAAAATGGAAGACCTAAAAATCCAGATATAAATGAACCAAAAAAAATATCTTATATTATTAAAAAAATGAAAATAAATCATGTAGTAATTACATCAGTAAACAGAGATGATTTACATGATAGAGGAGCTTATCAATTTTATAATTGTATTAAATATATTAGGATAAATAATCCTTCTGTAAGCATTGAAATATTAGTACCAGATTTTAGAAAAAAAATAGATTATGCATTAAAAATTATTAATATGAGTCCACCAGATATATTTAATCATAATTTAGAAAATGTTCCACGTTTATATAAAATTATTAGACCAGGTTCTAATTATAAAAATTCATTAAAATTATTATTAAAATTTAAATTATATAATCCTAATATACCTACAAAATCTGGATTAATGTTAGGATTAGGTGAAAAAAAAGAAGAAATTTTAAATGTAATGAATGATTTACGTTGTCAAGGTGTTACTATGTTAACGTTAGGTCAATATATGCAACCTACTAAAAATCATTTACCTGTTAAAAGATATATTTCTCCAAAAGAATTTATTTATATAAAAAATAAAGCAAAAAAAATGGGATTTATAAATGTTGCATCTGGACCATTTGTTAGATCTTCTTATCATGCAGATTTGCAATTAAAAGGAATAGAATTTTAAATTCTATAAAAATATTTTAATAAATATTTAATTTATTTAAATTTTTATATAAATTATATTTTAAATATACTTTATTTTTAATAAAAAAGATTAATTTATTTAAAAAATTAATTTTAATTTATTATTATTAAATAATAATAAGTTTATTAAATAATTATTTTTTAAATAAATTAATATTTTTTTATTTATATATAAAAAATTATTTAAATATTTAATTTAAATTAAATTTTATTATATAAGGATTTTAAATGTTAAAAAATTTTATTAAATTATCTAATTATGATAATAAAATATGGAAAATTTTAAAAAAAGAAAAAATAAGACAAGAAAAAAATATTAATTTAATAGCTTCTGAGAATTATGCAAGTATAAATGTTATGAAAATTCAAGGATCAATTTTAACTAATAAATATGCTGAAGGATATCCTAAAAAAAGATATTATCAGGGATGTAAATATATTGATATTTTAGAAGAAATAGCAATAAAACGTGCAAAAAAACTTTTTAATTCAGATTATGCAAATGTTCAACCACATTCTGGATCTCAAGCAAATATGTCCGTATATATGGCTTTATTAAAGCCAAATGATACTATATTAGGAATGAATTTATCTCATGGTGGACATTTAACTCATGGATCTTCAATGAATTTTTCAGGAAAAACATATAATTTTATACATTATGGAGTAAATAATAATGGAAATATAGATTATGAAAATATTCTTTTTTTAACAAAAAAATATAACCCTAAAATGATTGTAGGAGGTTTTTCTTCTTATTCTGGCTTAATTGATTGGTCTAAATTAAGAAAAATAGCTAATAAAGTAAACGCATATCTTTTAGTAGATATGTCTCATATTGCTGGTTTAGTAGCAGCTGGAATTTATCCAAATCCTTTAAAACATGCACATATAGTTACAACTACAACTCATAAAACATTATCTGGTCCAAGAGGAGGTTTAATTCTTTCTAATCAAAAAGATAATATTTTTTATAAAAAAATTAATTCTTCTGTTTTTCCTGGTATCCAAGGTGGTCCTTTAATGCATACTATTGCTGCAAAAGCAGTTGCTTTTAAAGAAGCCATGGATCCTAAATTTAGAATATATCAAAAAAATGTTATAAAAAATGCAAAATATATGGTAAAAGTATTCAAAAAAAGAAAATTTAAGATAGTTTCTAATAAAACAAATAATCATTTATTTTTAATAGATTTATCAAATAAAAATATTACAGGAAATAAAGCTAGTATATTATTAGAATTAGCAAATATTATTGTTAATAAAAATATCATTCCTAATGATACAAAAAATTCTTTTATAACTTCAGGTATAAGAATTGGAACACCAGCTATTACAAGAAGAGGATTAGGATATAAAGATTCAAAAAAAATTGCAGAATATATATGTGATATATTAGAAAATATTAAAGATAATTATATTATAAAAAATATTAAAAATAAAATTTTAAAAATTTGTTATAAATATCCAATTTATAAAAAAATTTTTTAAAAAAATAAAAAATATAAAATTTTAAATAAAATATTTATATATAAAATTTAATTTTATAATTAATAAGTTTTATTTTAAGTAAATATTATTAATAATATTTAAAATAAATATTTTTACAATGGATTTTTTTATGAAAATTAATGGTATCTTAAAAGATTTGAAAATAAGAGGATTAATTTCACAAATTACAAATATTAATTCTCTTTATATAAAAATAAATAAAAAACCAATTACTTTATATTGTGGATTTGATCCTACTTCTGATAGTTTACATTTAGGACACTTAATTCCTATATTATGTTTAAGAAGATTTCAATTATTTGGACATAAACCAATTATATTAATTGGAGGAGCTACTGGAATGATTGGAGATCCTAGTTTTAAAATAAATGAAAGAATATTAAATGATAAAGATACTATATATTTATGGACTGAAAAGATAAAAAAACAATTTTTTAATTTTTTAGATTTTGAATCTAAAAAAAATAGTGCAATTATATTGAATAATTATAATTGGTTTAATTCAATGAATTTATTAAGTTTTTTAAGAAATATTGGAAAAAATTTTTCTATTAATAAAATGATTAATAAAGAATCAGTAAAAACAAGAATTATTAAAAATAATATAGGAATATCTTTTACAGAATTTTCTTATAATTTATTACAAAGTTATGATTTTGCTTATCTTAATAAAATGTATAATGTTTGTTTACAAATAGGAGGTTCTGATCAATGGGGTAATATTACATCTGGAATTGATATAACTTATAAATTATTTAAAAATAAAGTATTTGGTTTGACTGTTCCTTTAATTACAAATAAAAATGGTACTAAATTTGGAAAAACAGAAAAAAATACAATATGGTTAGATCCTAAAAAAACTAGTCCATATGAATTTTATCAATTTTGGATAAATATTAATGATGATGATGTTTATAATTTTTTAAAATTTTTTACATTTATTGATGTTTTAGATATAAATATTATTAGAGAAAAAAATTATAATTTAAATATTTTATTAAAATATAAAAAAATTTTAGCAGAAGAAATAACTAAAATAGTACATGGAAAAAAATCATTAAATTCAATAAAAAGAATTATTAAAAGTTTATTTTATGGATCAATTGAAAAGTTAAAAGAAAAAGATTTCATTAATATAATGAAAAGTGGAATTCCTTTAACAATTTTGAAAAAATCTATTAGTTTAAAAAGATTTTTAGTTTTTTCTAAAATTTCAAAATCTTTAAGTATATCAAAAAGACTTATTGAATCATATGCAATATCAATTAATGGAAAAATAATAACAAAAATTGAATATATATTTAATGATAAAGATAGATTATATAATAAATACACTTTAATAAAAAAAGGAAAAAAAAATTATTTTTTAATATATTGGAAAAAATAATTTATAAAAATTATATATTTATTTAATAAAAATTATGAGATAATATTAATAAAATTTTAATAAATTTATTTAAAAAAAAATTTTTATTATAATAAATAATTTATTTTTTTATATTTATTTATATAATTTCATATAAAATTATATAAATCTTATATATAAAAAATTTTTAAGTTAAATATATATTTTTAATAAATTTAAAATTAAAATATTTTAATAATTAAAATATTAAATATTTATTTAAAAATTTAATAAAAATTTATTTTTTATATATAATTTTTTATAAAAAAATTTAAATAAATATTTATAATAAAATATTTAATTTTATTTAAAAATTTATAAAAAATTAAAATATAAAATTATATATAAATATTATTTTTTTTGGAGAAAAAATGAAACGTGTATTTATTTTAATATTAGATTCTTTTGGAATTGGATCATCTGCTGATGCAATTAAATTTGGAGATTTAGGATCTAACACTTTAGGACATATTTCTGAATATTGTCAAAATGAATTTTTAAATAAAAAAAGAAAAAATATATTAAAATTACCTAATATGGTTAAACTTGGATTATTAAAAGTTTTAAAAAAATCTTCCGGTATATTTCCAATAATTGGAAAAAATAAAAAATCTAATATTGTTGGAGCATATTCTTATGCTCAAGAAATTTCTTCTGGTAAAGATACAACTTCAGGTCATTGGGAAATATCTGGTGTTCCAATTCTTAATAACTGGGGATATTTTATTAAAAATAAAAATAGTATTCCTAAAAAAATTTTAAATAAAATAATTATAGATTATAATTTACCTGGATTTCTTGGAAATTGTCATGCTTCTGGAACAGATATAATTAATAAATTAGGTATAGAACATATTTTTAGTAAAAAACCAATTATTTATACTTCAAAAGATTCTGTATTACAAATAGCATGTCATGAAAAATTTTTTGGATTAAAAAATCTTTATAATTTATGTAAAATTACAAGAAAAATACTTACAGATGGAAATTATAATATTGCTAGAGTTATTGCTCGTCCATTTTTAGGAAATAAACCTGGAGAATTTGAAAGAACTAAAAATAGATTAGATATATCTATGATTCCTCCAGAAGAAACAGTATTACAAAAATTTATAAATGAAAAAAATGGAAATGTAATAGCAATAGGAAAAATTTCTGATATTTATGCAAATGTTGGAATAACTAAAAAAATATTATCTACAGGAACAAAAGATCTTTTTCAATCAACTATTAATGAGATAGATAAATCAAAAAATAATACATTAATATTAACTAATTTTGTAGATTTTGATTCACTTTATGGACATAGAAGAGATGTATATGGCTATGCAAAAGAATTAGAAATTTTTGATTCTCTTTTACCAAAATTAATAAAAAAAATTAAATCAAAAGATATGTTAATTATTACATCAGATCATGGATGTGATCCAACATGGCATGGAACTGATCATACAAGAGAATATATTCCAATATTAATATATGGATTAAATATAAAACCTGGATTTTATGGAAAAAGAAAAACATTTGCAGATATTGGACAAACTGTAGCAAATTACTTCAATTTATCACCAATGAAATATGGACAAAAAATTTTATAAAATATTTAATATAATTCTTATAAATTTTATTTAAATATTATTAAAATTTAATTTATAAAAAATATATAATAAAATTAATTAATATTTTTTAATAATTAAAAATATTATTTTATAAGGATTTTTTATGTCAACACCACATATTAATGCAAAAAAATGTGATTTTTCAGATGTTATTTTAATGCCAGGAGATCCATTAAGAGCAAAATATATTGCTAATACATTTTTGAAAAATTCAAAAATAATAAATGAAGTTAGAGGAATGTTAGGATATACAGGATTTTATAAAGGAAAGATGATATCAGTTATGGGACATGGAATGGGAATTCCTTCAGCAATGATTTATGTTCAAGAACTTATTACTCATTTTGGAATTAAAAAAATTTTAAGAATTGGTTCATGTGGAGCAATAAAATCTAATATTTCTATAAGAGATATTATTATTTGTATGGGAGCTAGTACTGATTCTAAATTTAATAGAATTAAATTTAATAATAATGATTATTCAGCTACAGCTGATTTTTATATGATGAAAAATGCAATAAATTCTGCTAAAAATAATAATATTCCTATAAAAATTGGAAATATTTTTTCTACTGATCTTTTTTATTTTTATAATAAAAAAAAAATAAAATTTTTAAAAAAATATGGAATTCTAGGAATAGATATGGAGTCTTCTGGAATTTATTCTATTGCATCAGAATTTAATGCAAGTGCTTTAACAATATGTACAGTATCTGATCATTTATTAACTGGAGAAAAATTAAGTTCAAAAGATCGTCAAAATACTTTTAATGATATGATATATCTATCATTAGAATCTTTACTTTTAGATAAAAATTAAAAACTTATTTAAAATAAATATTTTTAAAAAAATTAAATTTATTAAAAATATTTATTAAAATTTATTTAATAAATAATTAATTTTATAAAAAATTTTATTTTTTTTAAAAATATAATTTTTATAAAAAATTTTATTTAAAAATAAATATTGATATATATAAAATAAAAGATATATAATAAAATAGGTGAGATGGCCGAGAGGATTAAGGCGTTCCCCTGCTAAGGGAATATATATTTTAATATGTATCGAGGGTTCGAATCCCTCTCTCATCGAAAATTTTAATAAAAATATTTGCATCCGTAGCTCAGATGGATAGAGTACTCGGCTACGAACCGAGCGGTCAGAGGTTCAAATCCTCTCGGATGCATAAAAATAAAATATAATTTAATAAATTTTAATATTATATTTTATATAAATATATAAAAATAAAATTAATATTTAATTATTAATTAAAATTTGTTTAAAGTAAATATTAGATTTTTTTAAAAAAAATAATTATTTTTTTAATATTTTTATAGGATTTATAGAACTAATTTTTTTAGAAGGATTTAAACTTGCTAAAAAACTAAAAATTATTGTTATAAAAAATACATAAATGATATCTAAACAATAAATTTTTGATGGAATAAAATCAATAAAATAAATTTTTTCAGATAAAATTTTATAACCTAATAATATTTCTATTTTTTTTATTAAAAAATTTAAATTTAATGTAAAAATAATACCTATTATAGATCCTATAATACTACTATTTATACCTATTCTTATACCATATAAAATAAAAATAAAACGAGTAAATCTATAATTTAAACCTAATGTATATAATATTGCAATATCATATATTTTATCTTTTAAAACAATAATTATAATAGATATTATATTAAAACAAGATACTAAAATAACTAACATCATAGATAAATGTATAATAATTTTAATTATTTTTATATCTTTATAAATATAATTAAATGTATATTTCCAACTTTTCATAATAAGTTGTTCATTACATTTTTTTTTAATTTTTAAAAAAAAATTATTTATATTAAAAATATTTTTTATTTTTATAAAAATTCCACTAATATTTTTTTTATTATTTAATAGTTTTTGTGCATTATATAATGGTATAATTGCAAAATTTTTATCTAAAATTAAGTTATAATTTAATATTTTAATAACTTGAAAATATAAAGTTTTTAAAGATAAAAAATTATTTTTTAAATTGTTATTTGATAATATAACTTTAATCCAATCTCCTTTTTTAACTGATAAATAATTAGAAACATTTTTACTTATAATTATTTGATTTTTTTTTGAAAAAAAATTTATTAATTCATTATAAGAAATATATTTTCTTAAAAAATTATTTTTTATATTTTTATTTATTCCTAAACCTTTAATAAATAAAATTTTAAATTTATTATTTTTTTCTATTAATGCATTTATATTTATATATGGTTCTGCATACATAATTCCTTTAATTTTTTTTATTTTTTTTAAAATAAATTTCCAATTATTAAAGGGTTTATTAAATTTTTTTATTTCTCCATGAGGAACAAAATTTAAAATTTTATTATTTATTTCACTTTTAAATCCATTCATTATACTAAGACCAATAATTAATGAAGCTACTCCTATAGAAATACTAAAAGTTGAAAATATATAAAGAAATAATAATGTATTATTTTTTTTATTTAATTTGCTAAAACGCATAGCAATAATAATGGAAAAATAAAATTTTTTTATAAAATTTTTAATTAAATTAAAAGTATGAATCATATAAAATTTTTCCATCTTGTATTTCTAATCTTCTGCTAAATTTTTTTATTAAGTTTAAATCATGAGTAACTACTAAAAATGTAACATTTTTTTTAATTTGAAATTTTTTAAAAATATTTAAAATATTAATAGAATTTTTTAAATCTAAATTTCCAGTAGGTTCATCTGCAAGTATTAAACATGGTTTATTAACTAATGCCCTTGCAATAGAAACTTTTTGTTTTTCTCCACCTGATAACTGATATGGAAAATTTTTTATTTTTTTTTCTAAATTTAGTTTATTAATTAATAAACTTGCTTTATATAAAGCTTTACTAGTTTTCATTCCACTAATCATTAATGGCATTGCAACATTTTCTAAAATTGTAAAATCTGATAGTAAATAATGAAATTGATAAATAAATCCTAATTTTTTATTTCTAAATTTTTCACAACAAATTTTCTTTAATGATTTTCCAAAAAATAAAACCTCTCCTTTAGTAGGAGAGTCTAATCCTCCTAAAATATGTAATAATGTACTTTTTCCTGAACCAGAATTACCAGTTATTATTATCATTTCATTTTTTTTAATACTAAAATTAATATTTTTTAAAGCATATTTATATGATTTTCCATCTTTATAGGATTTAAAAACATTAATACATTGAATAATTTTTTTTTTATTCATTTTTTAACGTCTCAGAGGGATTAATATTATAAGATATTAAAGAAGGAAAAAAACTAGAAATTATTACAATAAATATTGTAACAAATATAATTTTAATTATTTGATAATAATTAATTTCTATTGGAATAAAAATTTCATTAAAAGAAATATCAAATATTTTTAATAAATTATTAATATTTTTAGAAAATAAAATACCTAAAAAAACTCCAAAAATAGATCCTATTATTCCAATTATTAATCCTTGTAAAAAAAATATATTAATTATTTGATAATTTTTAAATCCTTGTGTTTTTAAAATAGATATTTCTATTTTTTTTTCAGATATTTGTAATATTAATGATGTAATTATATTAAAAATAGATATAATAAATATTAAACTTAATAAAATAATCATCATATTTTTTTCTATTTTTATTGATCGAAAAAAATATTTTTTTGTTTCTTTCCAATTAGTACATTTAAAATTTTTATAAAAATAATTTATAATAATTTTATTTATAAAAATAGGATTATATAACCATATATACCATTCTGTAATAACATTTTTAGGATACTTCATTAATTTAGAAATATCTTTTTGATTCATTAATATATGATTATCATCAACTTCATTATTAGTATAAAAAATATCACTTACTTTACATATTTTTTTTATTAAAAAACTTTTAAAAAATATTTTATTTTTAATAAATGGAACAATAATATTTATTAAATCATTTTTTTTTATTTTTAATTTATTAGCTATACCTTTTCCGATAATTATATGAAATTTTTTTAATTTATTTTTTTTTTTATTTTTAATATAAGAATTAAAAAAATTTTTATCAGAATTTTTTATTCCAATTATTTTTCCAATAGAAATATTATATTTACTTTGTAAAAGTACATCTTCTGTAATTATTGGATAAATTTTTTTTATATATTTTAAACTATTTTTTTTTAAAATATGAATATTTTTATAAAAATAATTTTTTTTTTCATTAGAACTTAATATTATATGTGGAATAAAACGAAAAGTATTATAAATAAATTTTTTTTCAAATCCATTTATTATAGATAAAATAAAAATAATAGACATAACTCCTATAGAAATACCAATAATAGATAACAAACTAGTAAAATAATTATATGAATTTATTGTTTTTTTTATAAAAAATTTTATACTAATACATAATGAAATTGGTTGAAACATATATTATTATTCACAAAATAATTTTAACTATAAAATATTGATATGATATATTATAAATTAATTATTAATTAATAATTAATAATTTTTTATTTAAAAATATATTTAATTTATTATTTAATATTTTTTATAATATAAATTTTTAAAAATTTTAATAAAAATTTAATAAATTAATATTGTTAAATAAATTTTATATAAAATAAATATTTATATAAAATTTTTATTATATATATAATTATAAATTATTTTAAGTTTTTTTAAAACTTAAAAAAATATAAATTTAAAATATTTATATAAATTAAAATATTTTTATAATAATTTTGTTAAATAATTTTAATTAAATTTAATATATTTTTTTTAAAAAAAAGTAATTAATAAATTAAAAAAAAATTATAAATCATAAAAAATGATTTAAAAATAAAAATTTAATACTTATAATAAAAATTATATGAAAAATTTTTCAAATTTTGATAAAAATCAATTATTTGTACATATAGAACATGGTATTGGTAAATATATAGGAATGAAAAAATTAATTATTAATAATATTGAGTCAGAATATATAATTCTATTATATGCTGATAATAATAAATTATATGTTCCTATACATTCATTACATTTAATAAATCATTATAATAATTTTAATAAAAATATTTTATTAAGTAAATTAGGAAATAATTCTTGGATTAAAAAAAGAAAAAAAATATTAATAGAAATAGAAGATACAGCATATGAATTATTAAAAGTTTATGCTAAAAGAAAATCTAAAAAAGGTTTTTCTTATATTTTAAATAAAAAAAAATATAAATATTTTTGCTCAAAAATTAATTTTGATTTAACAAAAGATCAAAAAAAAACAATTAAAAATGTATTAAATGATATGAAAAAACCAATTGCTATGGACAGATTAATTTGTGGTGATGTAGGTTTTGGTAAAACAGAAATTGCAATACGTGCTGCTTTTTTAGCTGTAGAAAATAAAAAACAAGTGGCAATATTAGTTCCTACAACTATTTTAGCAGAACAACATTTCAATGTTTTTAAAAAACGTTTCATGTATTTATCTACTAAAATAAAAGTTATTTCAAGATTTCAAAATATTTTTTTTCAAAAAAAAATATTAAATGAATTAAAAATTGGTAATATAAATATATTAATAGGAACTCATAAAATTTTACAAAATAATGTAAATTGGTATGATTTAGGATTGTTAATTATAGATGAAGAACATAGATTTGGAGTTAATCAAAAAATAAAAATAAAAAATATAAAAACAAATATAGATATTTTAACATTAACTGCAACTCCTATACCAAGAACTTTAAATATGGCAATTAATGGAATTCGTGATTTATCTATTTTATCAACTCCACCTAAAAAAAGATTAAAAATAAAAACAATTATACAAAAATATAATAAAAATTTAATAAGAAATGCTATATTAAAAGAACTTTCAAGAAATGGACAAGTATATTATATATATAATAATGTAAAAAGTATTAATCGTATATATGATGAATTAACTAAATTAATACCAGAGGGAAAAATTGCAATTGGACATGGACAAATGTGTAAAATAAAATTAAAAAAATTAATGAATGATTTTTATCATAAAAAATTTAATATAATGATATGCACTACTATAATTGAAACAGGTATTGATATTTCTAATGCTAATACTATTATTATTGAAAAAGCTAATTTTTTAGGTTTATCACAGTTACATCAATTAAGAGGAAGAGTAGGTCGTTCATATAGACAAGGATATGCATATTTTTTATTATCTTCTAATATAAGCGAAGAAGCTAAAAAGCGTTTATTAGCTATTCTTCATTCAAAAAATCTTGGAGATGGATTTTCTCTTTCTATGCATGATTTAAATATTCGTGGTGCAGGAGAGTTATTAGGAAAAAATCAAAGTGGACAAATTAATACAATAGGATTTAATTTATATAAAAATCTTTTAAAAAAAGCAATAAATAATATAAAAAATGAATCTAAAGTTTCTTTAGAAAATTCGATAAATTTAAATGTTCCAGAAATAAAATTAAATATTTCATCTTTTTTACCTGAAACTTATATAAAAGATATTTCTATAAGATTAAATTTTTATTTAAAAATATCTAATGCTTTTAAAGAAAAAGAAATTAAAAAAATTAATATTGAATTATTTAATAAATTTGGTAAAATTCCTAAACAAACTAAAAATTTATTAAAAATTTCATTATTAAAACAAAAATGTTTTGTTCTTGGAATTAAAAAAATAAAAATGGATAATAATAATGGATATATTGATTTTTTAGAAAAAAATTCTATAAATTTAAAATTTTTAATAAATTTAATTAAAAATAAACCACATATTTATAAATTTTATAAATCAAAAAGATTAAAATTTATAAAAAAAATATCAAAAGATTCAAAAAAAATAGATTATATTGTTAATCTTTTAGAAAATTTTAAAAAAAAATAATTTAATATAAAATATTTTATAAAAAATCATTTAAATTAATTAAAAATTATTAATTTTTATATATTTATATATTTTTTATAAAAATTTTATTATTTCAAAATTTATTTAAATAAATTATGAAAAATATTTCAAAAAAAAATAAAAATTTTTGGAAAAATAAACTTAGTATTGCTCCAATGAAAAATATTACAGACAGTCATTTTAGATTTTTTATAAGAAAATTTAGTAAAAAAATTCAATTATATACAGAAATGATTAATACTAATATTATATTAAATAACAAAAAAAAATATTTAAAATATAATAATGAAGAACATCCTATTGTTTTACAATTAGCTGGAAATGATCCATTAGAATTAGCGATTTGTTCTAAAATTGGATTAGAGAAATATAAATATGATGAAATTAATTTAAATGTTGGATGTCCTTCTATAAGAGCTAATAAAGGAAATTTTGGAATATGTCTTATGAAAGATACTGATCTTTTATTAAGATGCATTGATTATATTAGTAAATATGTAAATATTCCTATTACTATTAAAACTAGAATTGGTTTTGATAATTATGATAATTATGAATTTTTATATAATTTTATAAAAAAAATTTCTTATTTTAGTAAATGTAATCATTTTATTATTCATGCAAGAAAAGCTTTAATTAAAAAATTTAGTCCAAAAAAAAATCGTAATATTCCTAAATTAAATTATTCAATGGTTTATAATATTAAAAAAGATTTTCCTAATACAAAAATAACAATTAATGGAGGTATTAATAATATTAATGATGCTATTATGCATTTATCTAAAGTGGATGGAGTAATGATTGGAAGATCTGCATATCACAATCCTAAAATTTTAATTAAAGCAGATAGTATATTATTTAATTCTAAAAATCCATCAATTAATGAAAAAAATATTGCTTTATCTATGTTAGATTATATAGAAAAAAAATTAATTAATGGAGAAAAATTATGGAATATTACAAGACATATGTTAAATTTATTTAGAGGAAAAAAAAATGCAAAATATTGGAGACAATATATAAGCAAAAATTCTTTTAAAAAAAACTCTGGTCCTGAAGTAATTATTAATGCATTAAAATTAATAAAATAATACAATTTTTATTTTAAAAAATTTTATATAAAATATAAAATTATTTTTTTATTAAAATTTTTTATTAATTCTAATAAAAATAAATATTTTAATATTTATATTTTTTATATAAAATAATTAATTATATATATTTATTTTTTATAATATCAATATATAAATTTTTATAAATATTTTTATTATATTAATAATATAAAAAATTTTATTTTAAATAAATAATAATTTTAAAATTTATTAGAATATATAAAATTTTTAATCATTAAATTAATATGATATATTATATAAATATATTTAAATTATTTTTTAAAATTTTTAATAAAAAATTATAAATTTAATATTTTTAAATAAAATTTTTTATTCAATCTATATTTTAAATAAAATATTTATTTGTTATAAACAATTATTAAATATAATATAAAATAATTAAAAATAATTTATATATAAATAAACCATAAAACAATACATTTAATTAATAAATTTTAAATTATATATTTTATAATAAAAGAGGTTTTTTTATGGTTAAAAAAATTGGGGTTTTAACTAGTGGTGGTGATTCTCCTGGAATGAATGCAGCAATTAGAGGAATAGTACGTACTGGAATTTTTCAAGGATTAGAAATTTATGGAATTTATGATGGATATAAAGGATTATTTGAAAATAAAATGACTATATTAGATAATAATAGTGTATCAAATATTATTAATAGAGGTGGAACATTTTTAGGTTCTTCTAGATTTCATGATTTTTTTAAAAATGATATACAAAAAAAATCTATACATAATTTATATAAAAGAAATTTAGATGCATTAATAGTAATAGGTGGAGATGGATCTTATTTAGGAGCAAAAAAACTTACTGAAATGAATTTTTCTTGTATTGGTATACCTGGAACAATTGATAATGATGTTGTTGGAACAGATTATACTATTGGATATTTTACTGCACTACAAACTATTGTAGATTCTATTGATAAATTACGAGATACTTCAGGATCTCATAGTAGAATTTTTATTGTAGAAATAATGGGAAGAAAATGTGGAGATTTAACTATGGCAGCAGGAATAGCTGGTGGATGTGAATTTATTATTATTCCTGAAATAAAATTCGAAATAAAAGATTTAATTAATAAAATTAAATATGGAGTAAATCATGGACAAAAAAATGCAATAATTGTTATTACAGAACATATTTGTAATATTTATAAACTTGCACAATATTTAGAAAAAAAAACTAAAAAAGAAACTAGATCTATTGTTTTAGGTCATGTACAAAGAGGAGGAATTCCTGTTTCATATGATAGAATGTTAGCATCAAGAATGGGATCATATGCAATATCCTTATTACTTAAAGGATATAGTGGAAGATGTATTGGAATAAAAAATAATATTTTAGTTCATAATGATATTATGAATGCTATTAAAAATATGAAACATTCATTTAATATAGATATTTTTGATACTGCAAAAAAATTATTTTAATTTTATTAAAATAAAAATTTATTTTAATAATACTATTTATATGAAATTTTTTTAAAATTTATTAAAAATAAATCTTATATAAGATAATCTTTATAATTAATAAATTTTTTAAAAAAATTAAAATTTACAAAAAATATAAAAAATATTATATAATATTTTTTATAAAAAATTTATTTTTTATTATTATTTATAACTTCTATTATATCACCAGAAATTATATCATTAAAATTTTTTATTCCTATTCCACATTCTATACCTTTTTTAACTTCAATAACATTTTCTTTAAATCTACGTAATGATTCAATTTCTCCTTTATATATTATTAAATTATTTCTTAAAATTTGTATTTTAAAATTTCTTTTTACATATCCACTTTTTACTATACATCCAGCAATTAAACCATATTTAGGAGATTTAAAAATATTACGTACTTCAGCTAATCCAATTATTTTTTGCTTATATTCTATAGTATTATATCCTTTAATAATTTTTTCTACTTCTTTTAATAAATCAAATATTACTGAATAATATTGTACATTAACATTTTCTGATTTAATTAATTTTTTAGATAAATGATCAGCACAAACATTAAATCCTAAAATTATAGCATTAGATGCTAATGCTAATGTAACATCATTTTCATTAATATTACCTACACCAAATCCAATAATATTTATTTTTACTTTATTTGTAGAAAGAGAATTTAATGAATCTCTAATAGCTTCTGAAGATCCTTTAACATCTGATTTTAAAATAATTTTTAATTCAGAATTTAATTTTTTTTCTTTAATTTTGGAAAAAATATCATCTAATTT
This sequence comes from Sodalis-like secondary symbiont of Drepanosiphum platanoidis, assembly GCF_964059955.1. Taxonomy (GTDB): domain Bacteria; phylum Pseudomonadota; class Gammaproteobacteria; order Enterobacterales; family Enterobacteriaceae. The sequence continues at coordinate 328,418 of NZ_OZ060924.1, read as the reverse complement.
ATTTTTTTGTTGATTTTCTAATTTAATTTCTTTAAATTTTCTTTTTCTATATAATGATGCTTCTCTTGCTTTTTTATCACTTTTAACAACAATTGCTTTATCTCCAGATAAAGGAATTCCTGATAATCCAATAATTTCTACTGGTATAGATGGTCCAATTTTATTTAATTCTTTTCCTATTTGATTTCTTATAGATCTTATTTTTCCATATACTATTCCACATAAAATAATATCACCTTTTTTTAAAGTTCCTTCTTGTATAATTATTGTTGAAACTGGTCCTCTTCCTTTATCTAAAAAGGATTCTATTATAATACCTATAGCCATAGTATTTTTTATAACTTTTAAATTAATTATTTCAGATTGTAAGGTAATAGCATCTAATAAAGTATTTATACCTTTACCAGTTTTAGATGATATTTTTATGAATTGTGAATCACCACCTAATTTTTCTGGAATAATTCCATTTTCAATTAATTGTTTTGTTATATATTTAGGATTTGATGTAATTTTATCAATTTTATTAATAGCTACTATAATTGGAACATTAGCTTCTTTTGCATGATGAATTGCTTCTATTGTTTGTGGCATAACTCCATCATCAGATGCAACTACTAAAATTACTATATCTGTTATTTTAGCTCCTCTTGCACGCATTGCAGTAAATGCAGAATGTCCAGGAGTATCTAAAAAAGTCATACAACCATTATTTGTAGTTACATAATAAGCTCCTATATGTTGTGTAATTTTTCCTTTTTCACCTAAAGCTATTTTACTAGATCTAATAAAATCAATAAGAGATGTTTTTCCATGATTAACATGTCCCATAATAGTAATTATGGGGGCTCTTTTTATTAAAATTTTCTTATTTTTATTATTTCTATCATTTAAAATTAAATCTTCAATATCATTTTTACGATTAATTATAACTTTATGACCCATTTCTTCAGCTAAAAGTTGAGCTGTTTCTTGATCAAGAGTTTGATTAATAGTTATTATAGATCCAAGATTCATCATTTTTTTAATAACTTCTGAACTTTTTTTTGCCATTTTATTACATAATTCTGAAACAGTAATAGTTTCTCCTATTATAATATCTTTGTTTAAATTATTTTTAGGTTTATTAAAACTATGTATAATATTACTTTTTTTTATTTTTTCAAAAGTATTTTTTTTAAAATTTTTAGAATATAATTTATTGGATTTTAATTCCATTAATCTATTATTTTTTTTATTTCTTTGATTTTTTTTAATTTTTATTTTTTTTATTATTTCAGTTTCTGCTTTTAAATCATTTTCATCTTCTGCAATTTGAGCATGAATAGAAGTTGTTATATGATAATTATTTATATCTTCATCTGTGTTAATTAAAGATTTCCATTTTTCTTTATTTTTTTTAGTTATTTTTTTAATTTCTTTTATATTTTTTTTATATTTTTTTTCAATTTTAATATGTTTTGATTTTTTTAATTTTTTTTGTATTTCTATTATTTTATTAGTATTTTTTATATTTTCCAAATTAGAAATATTATTTTTATTATTTTTAATAAGTTTTATTTCTTTTATTTTTTTTATATTATTATTAATAATATTTTCTTCTAAAGAAAATTTAGATATATTTTTTTTATTTAAATGTTTTTTTAAAGAATTTTTTTGATAAATTTTTAAAGCATTAAAAATTTTTTCTTCTTTAGATATTTTATTATTATGTTCTATATATGTTTTTTTTTTACGAATTTCTATTTTAATAAATTTACTTTTTCCAAAAGTATTCGGTGTTGTATTTAAAGTACTATACATTTTTTTTTGAATAACAAATTTATTAAGTTTACTTTTATATAAATTATACAAATATTTTAAAAAATTTTTTATTTCAATTTGACTAATTAAATCTTTAGGTTTTTTTTTAATTCCAGATTCTAAAAGTTTTTTTATAAGTAAATTAATTGAAATATTAATTTTATTTGATAATATTTCTATAGTAATATCTGTCATTCTATTCCTTTTTTTTAAAAAATTTTATTAATTATTATTACTAAACCAACAAATATTTCGTGCAGACATAATTAACTTTCCAGCTTTTTCACTACTTAGTTCTTTAATATCTAAAAGATCATCAAGACTTTGTTCTGCAAGATTTTCAAGAGTATAAATACCTAAATTTGCTAATTTTAAAAATATATTTTTTTCAATTCCAGGAAGATTTAATAAATCTTCACTCATTTTATTTTTATAAATATTTTTTTTATTATTTTCTTTATGTAATATTTTTAATATTTTTTTAGATTTTTTACGAATTTTTTTTATAAAAATTTCATCAAATTCTTTAATTTTTAATATTTTTTTTATTGAAATATAAGCAATAGCTTCTAATGAAGAAATTCCATTTTCTACTAATAATTTAGCAGATTTTTTATCTATATTAAGATTTTTTATAAATTTATTTATAGATAATAAATCTTCATCTTGATGTTTTTTTTGTAAATCTTCAACTGTCATTACATTTAATTCCCATCCACTAAGTTGAGAAGCTAATTTTATATTTTGTCCATTTTTTCCAATAGCTTGAGCAAGATTACCTTCTTCTACTGATATATCCATAGTATTATTATCTTCATTTATTACTATAGAAGATACATTAGCTGGTGCCATTGCATTTACAACAAATTGAGCTGAATTATCATCCCATAAAACTATATCTATTCTTTCTCCTGCTAATTCACTAGAAATTGCTTGTACTCTAGCTCCTCTCATTCCTACACATGCTCCAACAGGATCAATACGTTTATCATTTGTTTTAACGGCAACTTTAGCTCTTAAACCTGGATCTCTTGCAGCAACTTTTATTTCAATAGTTTCTTCACCTACTTCTGGAACTTCAATATGAAATAATTCTATTAACATTTCTGTTTTAGATCTACTTATAAATAATTGAGGTCCCCTAGATTCTGGTCGAATTAAATATAAAATTCCTTTAATTCTATCTCCAAGTCTAAAATTTTCTCTTGGTAACATATCTTCTCTTTTAATAATAGCTTCTGCATTATTTCCTAAATCTAAAATAATATTTTCACGATTAATTTTTTTAGCTATTCCTGTAATTATTTTTCCTTTATATTTTTTAAATTGATTAACAATCATGAATCTTTCAGCTTCTCTTACTTTTTGAACAATTACTTGTTTAGCTGTTTGAGTAGTAATTCTATCAAAAATTACTGATTCTATAGAATCTTCTATATAATTTCCTAAAATTATATTTTTATTATCAAATTGAGCAGCTTCTAAAGTAATTTCTTTTGTAGGTTGAACAACTTTATCTACAACTAACCAACGTCTAAAAGTTTTAAATTTACCAGATTTTTTATCAATTTTTACTCTAACATCAATATTTTGAGAATATTTTTTTTTTGTTGCTGTTGCTAAAGCAACTTCAAGAGCTTCAAAAATTTTTTCTCTAGGTAAAGCTTTTTCATTAGAAACCGCTTCAACAACAGATAAAATTTCTTTATTCATAAAATAACCTTAAAATTTTAATATTTATTTTTAAATTTTTTAAAAAAATAATTATTAATTATATTAATTATATTAATTTAAAAATTTTTTAAATAAATACTAAAAAAATATTTTAAAAAATTTAAAAATTTTATTATATATTTATATAAATATTTTTATTAAAAATAAGTACTAAAGATTATTATTTAATCATTTAATATATTTTTAATAAAGTATAAAAATAATTTAATTAAAGGCATAAAAAAAGGGCATAAGCCCCAAATAAATTAATTTAAAAATTATTTAATTAATATAATAAAAATTTATATTTTATTTTAAAATAATATTTTTTATTAATTTTTTTTAAATAAAATAAATTATATATTTGGTTGCGGGGGTTGGATTTGAACCAACGACCTTCGGGTTATGAGCCCGACGAGCTACCAAACTGCTCCACCCCGCGTCAAATAAATTTTTTAATTTATTAAAAAAAATAATTTTTTATATATTATTAAATATTTTACCGAGGACGGGATTTGAACCCGTAAGCCCAATATAGGGCACTACCACCTCAAGGTAGCGTGTCTACCAATTCCACCACTTCGGCATGATATAAATACAAGCACAAAGTTTTTAAAAATTTTAAATTTGTAGAATTGTTTTAATAAAAATTTTTTAAAAATTAATTAATATATAATTAATTATAAATTAAATCTATATTTTTATTTTTATAAATTATTAATAATAAATTTAATTATTAATTAATTTTATATTGAGAAACATTTAATGTATTATTTTCTTTATATTTTTGAGAACTTACATTAGCAATTATTAAACTAAATACAAAAAATAATATAGATATAATATATATTATTTTAGTCATAAAATTATTTGAATTTTGAGCTCTAATAAAATTACTACTAGAACTTATATTTAAAACTGATTCTATACTTGTCTTTTTACTATCTTGTAATGTAATACAAAATATTAAAATGAAAGAAATTGTAAGATATAATATAAATAAAAAATTATACATATTTATTATTTTAATTTTATTTTTAATAAATTTATTATATTAAATTATTTTAAATATAATTAATTTTATGAAATTATAAATTTTAATTATATATCATATAAAAAATAAATACAATAATATTTTTTAGTAAATATTATTAATATATTTATTTTTATTTATTTTTTTTAATTTTTTTTTAAAAAAAAATTATTTTTTTTTATATATTAATATATTTTTTTAAATTTATATATATATTTTATAAATATTTTATATAAATAAAACATTTTAAAATATATATTTTAATATAATTGACTTATTAATTAATAAATTAATTTTTATATAATTTTTTATACAATTAATTTTATTATATTTTTTATAAAATTTATATATTTATTTAAAAATTTTTTAATTTTAAATTTTTTTATTAAAAATATGTCCCATTTTATTTTCTTTTGTTTTTAAATATTTTTCATTATTTTTATTTCTTCCAACAATTATTGGAATTCTTTCAACAATCTTAATTCCTTTTTTATTTAAAGCTTTTATTTTTTTTAAATTATTTGTAATTAATTTAATTTTTTTTATATTTAATATTTTTAATATATCTGAACAAATAGTAAAATCTCTTTCATCAGCTGAAAAACCTAATTTATGATTAGCTTCAACAGTATCAGCACCTAAATCTTGTATTGCATAAGCATTAATTTTATTAAATAAACCTATATTTCTTCCTTCTTGTCTATGATAAATAATAATTCCTCTTTTTTCATTAGAAATATATTTTAACGATTCTTTTAATTGAAATCCACAATCACATCTTAAACTAAATAAAGCATCTCCAGTTAAACATTCAGAATGTATTCGTGTTAATAATGGATTTTTTGTTTTAATATCTCCATATATTAATGCAACATGATTATTTTTATTATTATTTTCTTCAAATCCCATTATTAAAAAATTACCCCATGGTGTAGGTAATTTAGCTTTTTTTGTATATTTTATTTTCATAATTTCTCCAAAATTATTAAATAATTATAATTTTTATAAAAATTATAATTTATATTATATATAATAATAACATATATTAAATTGTTTAAAATATTTATATAAAAATTATTTCATATTAGTATATAAACATATATTAATATATAATTAAATTTATATTTCAATAAAAAATATTAAAATTAATTTAATTTTTTTAGAAAAAATTTTTTAATAATTAAAATAAAAATTGGATATTTATGTTACAAATAATTAAAAAAATAAGCGTAGGTGCTATAATATTATTATTTTTTCCATTAATTATTTATTTTAGTAATTGGAAATGGACTCCAAATAATTTTTTTCTTTTTAAAAAATATATATATTGGATTACTATTACTGGAAATTATCCATGGGGTGTAATATTAAGTTTTATAACATTTTTATATTTTTTTTGGATGATGAATATTTATATAAAAAATTTAAAAATATTTTTAGTAATAACATCTTTTATTATTTTTTTTGGACAAATTTCTAAAGAAATTATTAAAAATTTTTTAAAAATTCAAAGACCAATAGTTAATTGGATATTTAATAATATTTTATTTATTAAAGATTTTTATTTTTTTCCTAAAGAAATAAAAAAAAAAATAATAGAAATTATATTTGAAAAATATGAAAAAATACCTATTTGGCTTAAAATTTATTGGGGAAATGAATCAGGATTTTCTTTTCCTTCTGGTCATACAATATTTGTTTCAACTTGGGCTCTTTTATCTATAATATTATTATGGCCAAAACATATTAAAATTTTAACTTTAATTATGATATGGGCAGAATGTGTAATGCTTAGTAGAATAGCATTAGGTATGCATTTTCCTGAAGATCTACTTGCAGGGGTATTTATTAGTTGGATTTTAATAATTTTAATAATTTTTTTAATAAAATATTTTTTTAAAATTTTTTTTTTAAAAATTAAATAAATAATATATATTTATTTATATTATTGATCCAAGAAATTTACCTCCTAAAAGATGCATATGAAAATAATTAATTTCTTGTCCACTATCTTTATTACAATTAATAATTAATCTATATCCTCTTTTATGAATTTTTTCTTTAATTGCTATTTTTTTAGCTACTATAAATATTTTTCCTAAAATATTTTCATGAATAGGAAGAATATTATTTATATTTTTTATAAAAAAATTTGTTACAATTAAAATATGTATTGGAGCTTTTGGATTAATATCTCTAAATGCAGTAAAAAATTTATCTTTATAAACTATATCAGAATAAATTTTTTTTTTTATTATTTTATAAAATATATTATTTTTATACAAAAAAATCTCCTTTTAAAAAGTAAATGAATTTATTAATTAAAATAATTATAAAAATTTAAAATTTTTATATAAAATAAATATTAAAAAATTTTTTAAATAAATTATATTTTATTGTAATTTACATTACATTGTAATTTAATTTAAATTAAATATATTTATATAATACAAATTATATTAATTATTTTATTTATATAAAACATAAATTTATTTTTATATTTATATTTTTAACAAAATTAAAAACAATGTAATATATATATTTTAAAGTTTATTTATAAATAAATATAATTAAATATTTTAAATATTTAATAAAATATTTTTTTTTAAATAAATAAAAATTTTTAAAAATAAATTTTTTTAAAAATATATTTATTTAAAATTATATATCAATTATATATGATTGTTCAAATCTTATAGATGCTTGAGTCCAATCTATTACATTCCAAAAATTTTTTATATATTCAAATTTTTTATTTTTGTATTGTAGATAAAAAGCATGTTCCCAAAGATCTATTCCAAAAATAGGAATATTTTTTATATTTGAATAAAAATACTGTATTACTGGACTATCTTGATTAATTGTTGAAATAATAGATAAATTTCCATCAAAATTTTTAACAAGCCATACCCATCCTGATCCAAGAAAATTTTTTGCAGTATTTTCAAATATTTTTTTAAATTTATCAATACTATTAAATTGTTTTTCAATAGAATTTTTAAGATTTGCACTCATTAAAGTATTTCTATTTAAACTCTTCCAAAATATTGTATGATTAATATGTCCACCTATATTATAGGATAGTATATTTTTTTTGTTTATTGGAATTTTATCAAAATTTTTAATAATATTTTTAATATCTAACGTATTAAGTTTTAAATAATTATTTATTATTAAATTTGTATTATCAATATAAGTTTGATGATATTTTTTATGATGTATTTCCATAGTAATAGAATCTATATAAGGTTCTAAATAATCATATCTATATGTTAAAGAAGGTAATTGAAAATGCATTTTATATATCTCTTATAAGTTGAATATATTATTTTATATAAATTATTTTTATAAAAAAATATTTTTAAAAATAAAAAAATTATTTATTTTTTTTAAAAATTATATAAAATTTTATATAAATATTTTAAAATTATTAAAAATAATATTTTAAATTTTTAAATAAATTATACATAAAATATAATATATATTAATTATATAATTTAACGATTTATAACACGTTTTCTTTCATTTTCTTTTAAATATTTTTTCCTTAAACGAATAGATTTTGGTGTTATTTCAATTAATTCATCATCATTTATAAAATCTAATGCTTGTTCTAAAGACATTTTTGTTATAGAAATTAAAGTAGTGGCTTCGTCTGTTCCTGATGCTCTCATATTAGTTAATTTTTTTCCAGCTAAACAATTAACAGTAAGATCATTTGATCTATTATGTATTCCAATAATTTGTCCCTCATAAACTTCAACACCATGTCCTATAAGTAGACGACCTCTATTTTGTAAATTATATAAAGAATAAGATAAAGACTTCCCAGATTTATTAGATATTAATACTCCATTTTTTCTTGATACTATTGTTTTATTTGGTAAAAAATCATAATGACTAAATGATGAACAAAATATACCAGTTCCAGAAGTTATTGTAAGATATTCACTTCTAAATCCAATTAAACCACGACTAGGAACTATATAGTTAAGTCGTATTTCTTTATTATCATATTCTATAATATCATTAATTATTCCTTTTCTATTATTCATAGAATCCATAATAAAACCTTGATATTTTTTTTTTATATCTAAAATAACCTCTTCAAATGGTTCTTTTTCTATTCCATCAATATTTTTACAAATAACTTTTGGTCTAGATATTGACATTTCAAAACCTTCTCGTCTCATAGTTTCAATAAGAACTGATAAATGTAATTCTCCTCTACCAGATACAAGAAATGTATCTGAATCATTTGTTTCTTCTACACGTAAAGCAACGTTATACATACATTCTTTATAAAGTCTATTTAAAATATGACGAGATGTAATATATTTTCCTTCTTTTCCACAAAATGGAGATGTATTAACACCTAAAAATATAGATACTGTTGGAGCTTCTACAGTTAAGTTCGGTAATGCTTTAGAACAAGAAATATCACAAATTGTATCAGATATTTTTAATTTTTCTAATCCAACTAAAGAAACTATATCTCCTGCTTTAGCTTTATTTATTTCGATTCTTTTAAGTCCATGTTGTCCTAAAATTTTATTTATTTTTCCATTATATATATATCCTTCATTATTTATTACAGAAACTATTTGATTAACTTTAACAGATCCTTGTTTAATTCTTCCAATTCCTATGATTCCTAAATAATTATCATAATTAAGTTGAGATATTTGCATTTTAAACAATTTATTTATATCAGATTTTTTAGGTTTAACATATTTAATAATATAATCAAATATTATATTTAAATCTTTTCTAATAAAATTAATATCTGAACCTGCTTCACCTTTTAAAGCATTTGAATAAATAATTGGAAAATCTAATTGATTATCATTAGCTTGAAGTTCTATAAATAAATCAAATATTTTATCTATTACCCATTCTGAACGTGCATTTGTTCTATCTATTTTATTAATTATAACTATAGGATTTAATCCATATGCAAATGCTTTTTTTGTTACAAATCTTGTTTGTGGCATTGGACCATCTGTAGCATCTACTAATAATAATACAGAATCTACCATAGACATTACTCTTTCTACTTCTCCACCAAAATCTGAATGTCCTGGAGTATCAATAATATTAATTTTATATTTTTTCCAAAAAATAGAAACATTTTTAGAAAAAATTGTAATTCCACGTTCTTTTTCTAAATCATTAAAATCCATTTTTTCTTCTTTAATATTATTAAAATTATTAAATTTATAAGATTGTTTTAATAATTTCTCCACTAAAGTTGTTTTTCCATGATCAACATGCGCAATAATAGCGATATTACGAATATTTTTTTTCACAATTATTCCTAATTTTAATAAAAACAAATTTTTATATAAAAGTTTATTTTATATAAAAAATTAATTTATTTATGTAAATATAATCTTTTTATATTATATTTATAAATTATAATTTTTTTTAAAAAAAATTATAATTAATATATATATTAATTAATTTCTTAAAAATTTTATAAAATATAAATAATTATATTAATTTTTATTTTTAAAAAAATTTTTTATTTAAAATTTATTAAAATATAAAATTATATATAAATATAAAAAAATTAATTATTTATTTTAATTAAAATATTTTTAATAAAATTAAATAATTAATATATAATTTATTATAAATAAATAATTAATTTTTTTATATTTTATTATTTTTAAAAATTTATTACAATAAACATTTTAAATCTTAATAATTATTTATTTATTTTTATTTAAAATAATTATTTTAAATAATAATTTAAAATTAAAAAAATATATATTAAAAAATAATAATTTATTTTAAATATATATTTTTAATAAAATTTAATAAAAAATTATTTTTGTGTTAATCTTATTTTTAAATAAAAATTTTAATATAAAAATTATATTAAAATTTTATTTATTTTATTAACTTTATAAAAATAGGTATTAAATGTCTAAAGAAGATAATATTGAAATGCAAGGAATTGTTTTAGATACATTACCTAATACTATGTTTCGTGTAGAATTAGAAAATGGTCATAAAGTTATTGCTCATATTTCAGGAAAAATGAGAAAAAATTATATAAGAATTCTTACAGGAGATAAAGTTACTGTAGAATTAACTCCATATGATTTAACTAAAGGTAGAATAATTTTTCGTAGTAGATAATTTAAAAAAATTTTTATAAAAAATAAATATTTATATATATTTAATAATTTTAAATTAAATTTGTTTTTTTAATTTATTAATTAATATATATAAAATTAATTTTTTATTTAAAAAATAAATAAAAAAGGATAAAAATAATTTTTGATTAATAAAAAATATAAATCTACATTTTTATTTTATGATTATGAAACTTTTGGAATAAGTCCATCTAAAGATAGACCTGTACAATTTGCAAGTATAAGAACTAATAATAAATTTGAAATTATTGAAAAACCAAATATATTATATTGTTATCCTAACACTGATTATTTACCAAATTTAGAATCAATTTTAATAACAGGTATTACTCCTAAAAAAGCACAAGATTTTGGAATAATTGAATCAAGATTTGCATTTAAAATTTATAATATATTTAATGTTTTTAATACTTGTATTATAGGATTTAATAATATTAAATTTGATGATGAATTTACTCGTTATTTATTTTATAGAAATCTTTTAGATCCATATACATGGAGTTGGAAAAATAAAAATTCTAGATGGGATGTATTAAAAATTATGCATGCATTATATGCTTTAAGACCAAATGGAATTTATTGGCCATATTATTATAATGGATTTCCAGATTTTAAATTACATTCTTTAGCAAAAGCAAATAATATAAAAATTATAAATCCTCATAATGCAATATATGATGTTCTAACTACTATTAAAATAATTCGTTTAGCATATATTAAACAACCAATATTTTTTAAATATCTTTATAAAATTCGTAATAAAGAACAAATTAAAAATTTAATTGATATAAAAAACATGATTCCTTTAGTATATGTTCCAGAAATTTTTAATAAAAAAAAAATTGCTTATTTAATTGTTCCAATTGCTTGGCATCCTAAAAATAATAATATTTTAATTATTGTTTTTTTACATAAAAAAATTAAAAATATTAATAATTTATTATTTAATTTATTAAACAATTTTTTTTTAAAAAATAAACATAAATTTAAAAATTATTCTTATTCAATTAATTTTATTTATATAAACAAATGTCCAATTTTAGCTCCAATAAATATTTTAAGATTAGAAGATTATAATCGTTTAAATATTGATAAGAAAAATTGTTTATATAATTTAGAAAATTTAAAAAAAAAATATAATTCTATTAAAAATTTAATAAATTATTTTTCTAATAAAAAAATTATAGTATCTTATAAAGATAAAAATGTTGATTATCAATTATATAATAATTTTTTTAATTCATATGATAGAAAAATGATGAATAAAATTATTATTACAGATCCTAAAAATATTTCATTATTAAATATAAAATTTTATGATTATAGACTTCCTGAACTTTTATTTAAATATCGTGCAAGAAATTTTCCAAATACTTTAAATATAAAAGAAAAATCTTATTGGATAAATTATAAAAAAAATATATTTAATTTTAAAGTTATAAATAATTTTTTTAAAAAAATAAAATTAAATATTAATTTTTATAAAAATAATAAAAAAAAATTAAAAATAATTAAAGAAGTTTTTGATTATATAAATTACTTAATAAAATAATTATAATAATTTATTTAATTAAATAATTTTTTATAAATTTATTAAAAAAAATATTTTAATTTTTTAATTTTATTTAAAAATTTTTAATAATATAATATAGGAGTTAAATATTTTTTATGCAAAATATTGGAATAGTAGGTATGTCTATTATGGGTCGCAATTTAGCACTAAATTTTGAAAGACAAGGTTATAAAGTTTCTATTTTTAATAGAACTCATAAAAAATTTAAAAAAATTTTATCTAAAAATAATAAAAAAAAAATAATTCCATATTTTACTATAAAATCATTTATTTTATCACTTAATAAACCTAAAATAATATTATTAATGCTAAAAGCTGGAAAACATATTGATAATATTATAAAATCTTTTAAACCTTTTTTAGAAAAAGGAGACATCATAATTGATGGAGGTAATTCTTTTTATAAAGATACAATAAAAAGGTGTAATCAATTATCTTTAAAAAATATTTATTTTATTGGTGCAGGTATTTCTGGAGGAGAAGAAGGAGCATTATATGGTCCATCTATTATGCCTGGTGGATCTAAAAAAGCTTATAATATTATTTTTCCAATATTAAAAAAGATATCAGCAAAATTTAATAATAAACCTTGTATAAATTATATTGGACCAAATGGATCTGGACATTATTTAAAAATGATTCACAATGGAATTGAATATTCTGATATGCAAATTATTTCAGAATCTTATATAATTTTAAAAAAAATATTAAATTTAAGTAACTCTGAAATATCTAATATTTTTAAAAATTGGAATTCAGGAGAATTAAATAGTTATTTAACTGAAATTACATATAAAATTTTTAATAAAAAAGATAAAAATGGACTTTATATTATAGATATAATTTTAGATGAAGCTTATCATAAAAATACAGTAAAATGGCTTATTAAAGATTCTTTAGAAACAGAAGAACCATTAACAATTATTTCTTCATCATTATTTGCACGTTATTTATCTTCTATGAAAAATCAAAGAATAAATGCTTCTAAAGTTCTTTATGGACCTAATAAAAAATTTAATTTAAAAAAATCAAATAATATAATTGAAGATTTAAGAAGATCATTTTATTTATCAAGAATTTTATCTTATTCTCAAGCATTTTCACAACTTAAAAAATCTTCAAAAAAATATTCATGGAAAATAAACTTTGAAAATATTATTGATATTTTTTCTTCAGGATGTATTATAAGATCAAAATTATTTAAAAAAATAAAAAATATTTATAAAAAAAATATTAAAATAGATAATTTACTTTTATCAAAATATTTTATAAAAATATCTAAAAAATATCAAAATTCTCTTAGAAACATAATTAATTTGTCTGTTAAAAATGGAATTCCAATTCCAGCTTTTTATAATTCTATTGCTTATTATGATAGTTATAGATCTTTTAAACTTCCAGCTAATTTAATACAAGCACAAAGAGATTATTTTGGATCACATTCTTATAAAAGAATTGATAAATCTGGATTTTATCATACTAAATGGATCTAATTTTTATATATAATATGTATTATATATAAATAATTTATTTTTTTTGTAAATAATTTATTAAACTTTAAAAATTTATTTAAAAAAATATTTTGTTTATTAAATAAAACATTTTATTTTATTTTTTAATTTATATATAAAATATATAATATATTATAAATATTTAAAGTATTTTTTTTATTAAAATTAAAATTAATTTTTTTAAAAAAAGTTTTCTTGAAAAAAAATAATATATCGTTTAAGATTTATTTAAAAATTTGAATTAATTTTTAATAATTATATTTTATAAAATTTTAATTTTAAAATTTTTAATAAATTAAAATATTATTTGGGGTATTAATATGTCTTTAAAATTTGAAAAAAAAAAATAGTTTTAAATTTTGGTAAAAATAGTAATGATACTGGATATTCAGAAGTACAAATTGCTATTTTAAATTTTAGAATTAATTATTTACAAAAACATTTTTTAAAAAATAAAAAAGATAATCATAGTAGAAGAGGTTTACTACATATGGTATCTAAACGTCGTAAATTATTAAATTTTTTAAAAACAAAAAATTCTATTAGGTATAATAAATTAATTTCAAAATTAAACTTACGTGGATAAATATAATAAATTTTTTTAAATAAAGGGGCCTTTATTTGGCCCCTTTATTCTTAATAAATTTTTTTAAAAAATAAAATTATAAAAAATATTTTATATGTTTTAAGATAAAATTATTATATTTTTTTAAAATTTTATCTTAATTTATTTATATTTTTTATAAAAAATATAAATAAATTTTTTATTTTATATAAATAAATATAAAATTTTATATTTATTTTATATTTAAAATAAAATTTTATTAAAAATAAATTAAAAATTATTATTAAATAAGGTACATAATTTTGCTGAGACCGATTGTTTATAAATTTAATTATGATCAATATACTATTACATTAGAAACAGGTATGATTGCTAGACAAGCATCATCTTCAATAATGATTAGTATGGATGATACTGCTGTTTTTATAACAGTAGTTTGTTCTAAAGAATCTAAAGATGTACAAAATTTTTTTCCATTAACTGTTAATTATCAAGAAAGAACTTATTCTGCTGGAAAATTTCCAGGAGGATTTTTTAGAAGAGAAGGAAGACCAAGTGAAAATGAAATATTAACATCTAGACTTATTGATAGATCTATTAGACCTCTATTTCCTAAAAATTTTAATCATGAATTACAAATAATAGTAACTTTAGTATCTTTAAATCCTAAAATTAGTCCTGATATATTATCTATTATTGGAGTTTCCGCAGCTTTAAGTATTTCTGGAGTTCCATTTAAAGGACCTATAGGAGCTGCAAGAATAGGATTTATTAATGATAAATATATTCTTAATCCTACTATAAATGAAATGTCTAAAAGTTCTTTAGATCTTATTGTAGCAGGTACATCAAAAGCAGTTTTGATGGTAGAATCAGAATCTAAAATGTTAGATGAAAATAATATATTAAAAGCAATTATATTAGGATATGAAAAACAACAAACTGTTATTAAACATCTTAAAATTTTAAAAAATAAAATAAATAAAAAAAAATTAGAATGGAATGCACAAGAAATTGATAAAAATTTAGAAACAAAAATACATTTTTTAGCAAAAAAATCTTTAAAAAAAGCATATAAAATTTTTAACAAAAAAGATCGTGAATTTAAAATAAATGAAATTAAAAAAGAAATTTTAAATAATTTAATAGAAAAAGATAATAATATTAATGAAGAAATAATTTTAAATATTTTAAATATTTTAGAAAAAAATATTGTAAGAAATCGTATATTAAATAATAAATCACGTATTGATGGACGAGATCATGATATGATTCGTGAATTAGATATTCGTATAGGTATCTTACCAAGAACTCATGGATCAGCATTATTTACAAGAGGTGAAACTCAAGCTTTAGTTACTACTACTTTAGGAACTGAAAGAAATGCACAAAATATTGATGACTTAACAGGAGAAAAAACTGATAGATTTATTTTACATTATAATTTTCCTCCATATTGTGTTGGAGAAATAGGAATAATAGGAGTTCCTAAAAGACGTGAAATAGGTCATGGTAGATTAGCTAAAAAAAGTCTTATACCTGTAATGCCAAATATTGAAAAATTTCCTTATACAGTAAGAGTTGTATCAGAAATTACTGAATCTAATGGATCATCTTCTATGGCTTCTGTTTGTGGTGCATCATTATCATTAATGGATGCTGGTGTTCCTATAAAATATGCTATAGCTGGTATTGCTATGGGATTAATAAAAGATGATAAAAAATTTGTTATTTTATCAGATATAATAAGTGATGAAGATTATTTAGGTGATATGGATTTTAAAATATCTGGTAGTATAAAAGGAATTACTGCACTTCAAATGGATATTAAAATAGAAGGAATAACATTTGAAATTATACAAATCGCATTAAATCAAGCAAAAAGTGCAAGATTACATATTTTAAAAGTAATGGAAAAAGCAATTTCTTCTCCAAGAAATAAAATTTCTAAATTTGCTCCACGAATACATACAATAAAAATTAATCCTGAAAAAATTAAAGATATTATTGGAAAAGGAGGTTCAGTTATTCGTTCTTTAACAGAAGAAACTAATACAACTATAGAAATAGAAGATAATGGAATTATACAAATAGCAGCAATAAATAATGATCAAGCAAGATATGCAATAAAACGTATACAAGATATTATTGCAGATATAGAAGTAAATCGTATTTATATTGGAAAAGTTACTAAAATAGTAGATTTTGGAGCATTTGTATCTATTGGAAATGGCAACAAAGAAGGTCTTGTACATATTTCACAAATTTCAAATAATAGAATAGAAAAAGTTTCAGATTATTTATCATTAGGACAATCTGTTAAAGTAAAAGTATTAGAAATAGATAAATATGGAAGAATTAGATTAAGTATGAAAATAATTAATTTATATAAAAAAAATAATAATATATAAATACATGTTTAAAAAATATTTAATAAGATTTTAAAAAATTTTAAATATAAATATTTTTAAATATAAATTAAAATTTATACCTTATAAATAATAAATTTAAAATTAATATGTTTTAATTAAAAAATTAATTTTTAATTTTTAATTTTTAATATAAATATTAATTTTTTATTATTATAAATAATATAATTAATATTTTAAAAAATTATTATTAAATTTTATAAAATATTAATAAATTTTAATAAAATTTTTATTTAAAATATTTTTTAAAAAAAATATTTGTTATTTAATATATATTTTTATAAAATTTTTTTTAAAAATTTAATTAATTTTATATTTTTATAATAAATTAATTATATATATTTATATTTTTAATTAAATTTTTAAAAAAATTTAATTTAATGTTTAATTAAAAATTTTTATAAAATATATTTATAAATTACAAATATTACTATGAGGTATATATAAATGTTAATTAATAAAGTTTCTTTTTCTAGTTTTAAATTAAATCCATTTATAATGGATTCTTTAATTAAATTAAAATATGTTGAACCTTCTCCTATACAATCTGCATGTATTCCTGCATTATTAAAAGGACAAGATGTATTAGGAATAGCACAAACTGGAAGTGGAAAAACTGCAGCATTTGTTCTTCCATTCTTACAAAAAATAAATATTAAATTATTTTCTCCACAAATACTTGTATTAGCTCCAACAAGAGAATTAGCAGTACAAGTTGGAGAAACATTTACTTATTTTTCAAAAAATATTAAAGAAATAAAAGTAGTAGTATTATATGGAGGTCAACAATATAATATACAATTTAATATTTTACGAAAAGGACCTCAAATTGTTGTTGGAACTCCTGGAAGATTATTAGATCATTTAAAAAGAAAAACTTTAAATCTTTCTTCTTTATTTGGATTAGTTATTGATGAAGCTGATGAAATGTTACGTATGGGTTTTATTGAAGATGTAGAAAATATTTTATCAAAAATTCCTAAAAAACATCAAACTGCACTTTTCTCTGCTACTATGCCAAATGAAATAAAAAAAATTACAAAAAGATTTATGAGTTCTCCTAAAGAAATATATATTCATTCTAATATAAAAACACAACCTGATATTCAACAAAATTATTGTTTAGTAAATAATTTTAAAAAAAATGATACATTAATACGTTTTTTAGAAATAGAAAAATTTGATGCTGTAATAATTTTTGTACGTACAAAATATTTAACTTTATCTGTCTGTGAATTTTTAAAAAATCACAATTATAATTGTGCAGCATTAAATGGAGATATGAATCAAAATATTAGAGAAAAAACTATTGAAAGATTAAAAAATGGAAGTTTAAATATTCTTATTGCTACAGATGTAGCATCAAGAGGTTTAGATCTTGATAGAATCAGTTTAGTAATTAATTATGATATTCCAATGGATTCAGAATCATATATACATAGAATTGGTAGAACTGGACGTGCTGGAAGAACAGGAAAAGCTTTGCTTTTTGTTGAAAATAGAGAAAAACGTATGTTACAAAGTATTCAAAAAATAATGAAATTAAATTTTTTAGAAATTAATATACCAAACAATGAAATTATTATGACTCGTAGATTAGAAAAAATTTCTGATCAAATCAATTATGAAATTAAAAATAATAAAATAGATTTATATAAAATTTTTATAAAAAAAATTATTTCTAATCTTTCAATAGATATCGAAACTTTATCATATGCTTTAATAAAAATTTTACAAAATAAAAGACCATTAATTCTTCCAAAAGAAAATCCAATTAAATTTTTTTCTAAAAATAATATTAATTATAAAACATTATCTTCAAATTTTGTTAATTCTTTTTATAAAAAAAATATTTATCGTATAAATCTTGGTTCTAATGATAAAATAGAAACTCGTCATATTGTAGGAGCTATTGCTAATGAAGGAAAAATAAATGGAAAACTTATTGGAAATATAAAAATATTTCCATCTTATTCTACTGTTCAATTACCTAAAAATCTTTCAAAAGAAACTTTAATTAAAATATCTAATATAAAAATTTTAAATAAATTAATTAATATTAGTTTAATTAATAATAATTCTTTAAAAAGAAAAAAAAAATATTCAATAAATTTTAAAAAAAAAATAAATAAAAAATTTTATAAAAAATAATTAATTTTAATATTTAAATTAAAATATAAATATTTTTTATAAAAAATATAAATAAAAATTTTATTTTTACACATTTATTAAAATTTTTTATTAAAAAATTATTTTTTAAAAAAATATTATTATATATTTATAATAAAAATATTTTATAATAAAAATATTTTTTTAAAAATTATAATATATTTTTTTATAAAAATGTGTAAAAATTTTTATAAAAATAAAAAAATAAATTATATTTTATATAAAATCTAATAAATTTTTTTTAAATAAAAATTTAATTTATTATTATTCTTTAATTTTTTGACTTTTAAAATATTTTCTTTTTTCCCAATCTTCTCCACATTCCATACAACAAAAATTTCCTTTAGTAGGATCGTCACAATTATAGCATCTTCCAATTAAAGGTAATGGTTTGTCTCTATGATTTTTTATTAAATATTGTCTAAAATCTTCTTCATTTTGACTTGCAACATCTATTGTATCAATCATATATAATCTCTATTTTAAATAAAATTATTTAATTTTATTTGTAAAAAATTAAATTTATATAATATTTTTAATAAAATATTATATCTTAAATTTTAAGATAATATAAAATTTATTAAAAATAAATATTTTTTATAAAAATTTAAAATATTAAATAATAAATAAAATTTATATTTTTTATAAATTTATATATATTATAAAAATAATTTTAAAAATATTTATTAAAAATAAATATTATTTTAAATTTATATAAAAATTAAAAATAATACATTATAATATAAATTAATATTTTACTAGTATTATTTTATATAAATATCTTATAAAAATTTTGTTAATAAAAAATAAATTTAAAAAATTAAATACTTTAATAAAAATATATTTATATTATTTAATTTTTTAAAATTTTTTAATAAATAAACAATTCTATATTAAAATATTTTTTATTATATGATATAATTAATTATTAATTTAATAATTAATTTTTATTAAAATAAAAAAATATATAATATTAAAATATTAAAAAATTATAAATTTAATTTTTTATTCTACATATATATTCTCCAGATCTTGTATCTATTTTAATTAGATCATTTATTTGAATAAAAAATGGTACTTTAATAAATGCACCAGTTATAAGTTTTGCATATTTTGTATTATTAGAAGAATTATTTTGTGATTCTAAAGAAGTATCTATAACAATTAATTTTACAAAATTAGGAAGAACAATAAAAATTGGTATTTTATTCCAAAAAGTTAATATACATTTTAATTCTTCTATTAACCATTTATAATGTTTTTTTAAAATTGATTTATTTACTATATATTGTTCATAATTTTTTTCATTCATAAAATATCCAAATTTTTTATCATTATATAAATAAATACAAGAAATTTCTTCTATATCAGCTTTTTTTATTAAATCTCCAGATTTAAATATTTTTTCAATAATTTTATTAGAAATTAATTTTTTAATTTTTATACGACAAAAAGATTGACCTTTTCCTGGTTTAATAAATTCAATATCTATAATAATAGATGGTTCTTTATCTTGAATAATTTTTAATCCAGATTTAAGTTCATTAATACGATATTTCATAATATTATCCTTTTAATAAGTTATTTATGAATAAAATAATAAAAAATAAAGTTTTTAAAAAAAATTTATGGTTAGAACAATTATCTAATTCTATTGTAGATCCAATAAATCTTTTAAAATATTTAAATCTTGATAAAAATATTTATTTACGTAATGGAACCTTAGCTAAAAAATTATTTCCATTTAGAATACCAAAAATTTTTGCAAAACGTATTTCAAAAAATAATCCAAATGATCCAATTTTATTACAAATACTTCCATTAAAAAAAGAATTTAAAAAATATAATAATTTTGTAAAAGATCCATTAAAAGAACATGATAGTATACTACCTAATTTATTACATAAATATAAAAATCGTGTTCTTTTAATTGTTAAAAATGGATGTGCAATAAATTGTAGATATTGTTTTAGACGTCATTTTCCATATTTTAAACATAAAAATTTTAAAAAAAATTTAAAAAAAATAATAGAATATATATCTAAACATAATGAAATAAATGAAGTGATATTATCTGGTGGTGATCCATTAATGGCTAAAGATTATGAATTAAATTATTTAATAAATTTAATTGAAAAAATAAAACATATAAATATATTAAGAATACACAGTAGACTTCCAGTAATAATTCCATCAAGAATAAATTCATCATTATGTAAAATATTATTTAAGTCTAGATTAAATATTGTTTT
Source organism: Sodalis-like secondary symbiont of Drepanosiphum platanoidis (assembly GCF_964059955.1). Lineage (GTDB taxonomy): Bacteria > Pseudomonadota > Gammaproteobacteria > Enterobacterales > Enterobacteriaceae. The sequence goes on along the minus strand of NZ_OZ060924.1, from coordinate 307,209 downwards.
AGTAACTCATATTAATCATTTTCAAGAAATTGGAAATGAATTTAAAAAGAAAATGTTTTATTTAAAAAAAATAAACGTTACAATTTTAAATCAAAGTGTATTACTTTATGGTATAAATGATAATTATAAAATTCTTTCATCTTTAAGTAAGAAATTATTTTATTCTGGAGTTATTCCTTATTATTTACATATATTAGATCCTGTAAAAGGAGCATCACATTTTCAAGTTAACGTTAATAATATTAATAAAATTTTTAAAAAACTTCTTGAAAATAATTCTGGATATTTAGTTCCAAAAATAGTATATGAAATTTCAGGTAAAAAAAGTAAAATACCAATTAATTTAAATTATTTTTAAAAAATATTTAATTTTTTAAAAATAATTAAAAATAATACTTAATATATTAATTTTACAAAAAAATAATTTTTATAAATATTTTTATTTTATTTTTGTTTATTAATAATAATAAATAATTTATATAATTTTAAAAAATTTTTAAAATTAAATATTTAATTAATATATAATATATATTATATTAAATAATTTTAAAATTTATTTTATTTATATATTTTATTTTTATAAAATTTAACTATAGACCTTGATGCGTGACGCTATGACCCCATCTTATATTGATACAACCTGCTATTATCTTCTAAAGAAATTAATGAGATAAAGTTTTATAAAAAATTATTTTAATATTATACAAAATTAATAAACACAATTTACTTTTATTGGAGATTTTAGATGGGAAAAATTATTGGTATAGATTTGGGTACAACAAACTCTTGTATTGCTATTATTGAAGGAAGAAAACCTAAAGTTTTAGAAAATAGTGAAGGAGATAGAACTACTCCATCAATTATTGCATATACTAAAGATGGAGAAATATTAGTTGGACAACCAGCTAAACGTCAATCTATTACAAATCCAAAAAATACACTTTTTGCAATTAAAAGATTAATTGGAAGAAGATATAATGAAGAAGAAGTTCAACGTGATGTAAATATTATGCCATATTCAATTATTTCATCTGAAAATGGTGATGCTTGGTTAGATGTAAAAGGACAAAAAATGGCTCCTCCTCAAATATCAGCAGAAATCTTAAAAAAGATGAAAAAAACTGCAGAAGATTATTTAGGAGAAAAAATTACTGAAGCAGTAATTACAGTACCTGCCTATTTTAATGATACTCAAAGACAAGCAACAAAAGATGCAGGAAAAATTGCTGGTTTAGAAGTAAAAAGAATTATTAATGAACCTACTGCTGCTGCATTAGCTTATGGATTAGATAAAGAAATTGGTAATAGAACAATTGCTGTATATGATTTAGGAGGTGGTACATTTGATATTTCTATAATAGAAATTGATGATGTAGATGGAGAAAAAACATTTGAAGTTCTTTCAACAAATGGAGATACACATTTAGGTGGAGAAGATTTTGATAGCAGACTAATTAATCATTTAGTAAATGAATTTAAAAAAGATCAAGGAATAGATTTAAGAAATGATCCATTGGCAATGCAACGATTAAAGGAAGCAGCTGAAAAATCTAAAATAGAATTATCTTCTTCTCAACAAACTGATGTAAATCTTCCATATATAACAGCAGATTCTACTGGTCCTAAACATATGAATATAAAAGTTACAAGGGCAAAATTAGAATCTTTAGTTGAAGAACTTATTAGTCGTACAATAAATCCATTAAAAGTTGCTTTAAAAGATGCAAAATTATCAATTAATGATATTAAAGATGTTATCTTAGTTGGTGGTCAAACAAGAATGCCTCTTGTACAAAAAAAAGTTTCTGATTTTTTTAAAAAAGATCCAAGGAAAGATGTTAATCCAGATGAAGCAGTAGCTATTGGAGCTGCAGTTCAAGGAGGGGTACTTTCTGGTGATGTTAAAGATGTATTATTATTAGATGTTACTCCTTTATCTTTAGGTATTGAAACTATGGGTGGAGTTATGACAACTCTAATTAATAAAAATACAACTGTACCTACTAAACATAGTCAAGTATTTTCTACTGCTGAAGATAATCAATCTGCAGTTACTGTTCATGTATTACAGGGTGAAAGAAAAAGATCAAGTGATAATAAATCTTTAGGTCAATTTAATCTTGATGGTATATCTCCAGCTCCTAGAGGAACTCCACAAATTGAAGTAACTTTTGATATAGATGCAGATGGAATATTACATGTTTCTGCAAAAGATAAAAATAGTGGACGTGAACAAAAAATAACAATTAAAGCTTCTTCTGGATTAAATGAAAAAGAAATAGAAAAAATGGTTAATGAAGCACAAATCAATTCTGAATCTGATAAACAATTTGAAGAATTAGTACAAATTAGAAATCAAGCAGATCATTTAATACATAATACTCGTAAAAAATTATCAGAAGTAGAAAAAAATATTTCAAATGAAAATAAATCTAAAATTCAAAATTCTATAAAAGATTTAGAATCTTCAATAAAAGATGATAATAAATTAAATATTGAATCTAAAATAAAATCATTAATACAAATATCTGGAGATTTATTAAATTCTTGTACAAATAAAAATTTTAATAATGATAAATCTCAAGAAAACAAAAAAAATGATGGAAATGTAGTAGATGCTGAATTTGAAGAAATAAAAGAAAAAAAATAATTTATTATAAAAAATAAAATAAACTTTATTATCGCTTATAACAATAAACACGGGTGTAAATTTTTTTTTGCGTCCGTGTAATGTTAAAAGCAGGAAAAAAAAATGTCAAAATCAGATTATTATCAAATTTTAGGTATATCTAAAAATGCAAATGAACGTGAAATTAAAAGAGCTTATAAGCGTTTAGCTATAAAATTTCATCCAGATAGAAATCCAGGTAATTCTTCTTCAGAAGAAAAATTTAAAGAAATTAAAGAAGCTTATGAAGTATTAAATAATTCTGAAAAAAGAGCTGCTTATGATAAATATGGGCATTCTGCTTTTGAACAAAATAGTATGGGAAATGAATCAGAAACTTCTGATTTTAATGATATTTTTGGAGATGTTTTTGGTGATATTTTTGGAAATAAACAAAAAACTTCTAATAGAGGAAGAGATTTACAATATAATATAGAATTAACTTTAGAAGAAGTAGTTAAAGGAATTACTAAAGAAATTAGAATTCCAATTCTAGATATATGTAAAATGTGTAATGGTAGTGGATCTCATCCTGGAACTTCATCTGTGTCTTGTTCTACTTGTCATGGACAAGGACAAATACAAATGAGACAAGGATTTTTTGCAGTACAACAAACATGTCCAACATGTAGAGGAAAAGGAAAGATTATTAAACATCCTTGTAATATATGTAATGGACGTCGTCGTATAGAAAAATTAAAACTTATTTCTATAAAAATACCTTCTGGTATTGATACAGGAGATAAAATAAGATTATCAGGTAAAGGAGAGGCAGGGGAACAAGGAATGCCTTTCGGAGATTTATATGTTCAAATAAAAATAAAAAAACATCATATATTTAATAGAAAAGAAAATAATTTATATTGTGAAGTACCTATTAATTTTTCTATTGCATCTCTTGGAGGAGAAATAGAAGTTCCTACATTAGATGGTCGTGTAAAATTAAAAATTCCATCAGAAACTCAAACAGGAAAGCTTTTTAGAATATATAATAGAGGAGTTAAATCAGTAAGAAATGGATTTAAAGGAGATTTATTTTGTAAAGTCATAGTAGAAACTCCAGTAAAATTAAATAAATATCAAAAAAAACTTTTAAAAAATTTATCAGATAGTTTTAAAGGTCCAAATGGTATTCAAAATATTCCAAAATCAAAAAATTTTTTTGATATAGTAAGAAAATTTTTTGATGATTTAAGAAAATAACTGTTTTAATAAAAAATAATTTTTTTAAAAATTTATCTTTTATTTTTAAAAAATTTTTTTATATTAAAAGAACATTCTTCCAATAAAACACCTGAAGTTATAGAAATATTTTTAATTATTTTTTTATTATTTAATAAATATATAAATGATCCACACATTCCTTGTTTATTTTTAAATGATCCAAATACAAGTCGTTTAATTCTAGCATTTATAATAGCTCCTATACACATTAAACACGGTTCAATTGTTACATAAATTACAGAATTAATTAATCTATAATTTTTTATTTTTTTTCCAGCTTGTCTTAAAGCTAATATTTCTGCATGAGCTGTTGGATCATTATTTTTAATAGAACTGTTATATCCTTTTCCAATAATATTATTATTTAAAACAATAATAGATCCAACAGGAACTTCATTATTTTTTTTTGCATTTAAAGATAAATTAATTGCATATTTCATCCATAAATTATCTTTTTTAAACATATTTTATTTTCTTTATATAAAACATTTAATATATTTATAAATTTTTATAAATATATTAAATGTTTTAATTTATTAAAATTTAGTTTTTTTAATAAAAAATAATAATATTTAATTATGATTAATTATTTTATTAATATTTTCATTTTCTCTGAATGTTAAAATTTCACATCCATTTTTTGTTACTAAAATAGTATGCTCATATTGAGCAGATAAACTATTATCTTTAGTTTTTACTGTCCATTTATCTTTCATAACTATAACATTACGTTTTCCAGAATTAATCATTGGTTCAATAGTAAATATCATTCCTGGATATAAAATAATATTGTTATTTTTATCATAAAAATGTAATACTTGAGGAGGTTCATGAAATTTTTTACCTATACCATGACCACAATATTCTTTTACAATAGAAAAATTTTTTTTATTAACAAAATTTTCTATTATTTTTCCTATATAATTTAATTTTAAAAACGGACGTATTATTTTAATTGCAAGATATAAACTTTCTTGAGCAATTAAACAAAGATTTTTTCCAATAGTACTTATATTTCCAACAAAAAACATTTTAGATGTATCTCCATAAAAACCGTTTTTTAAAACAGTTACATCTATATTTACTATATCTCCATTTTTTAAAATTGTTTCATTATTAGGAATTCCATGACAAACTACTTCATTTACTGAAATACATATTGATTTAGGATATCCATTATAACCAAGACATGCGGGATAAGCTTTTTGATAAATTGTTATATATTTATAACATATTTTATCTATCAAATTTGTACTAATACCAGATTTAATATATGGTTTGATCATTTTTAAAACATTAGAAGCAAGATTACTTGCAATTCTTATTTTATTTATTTCTTCAGGTGTTTTTATATAAGAATACATATTTTTATGTTAATTTTATTAAAGTTTAAATACTTAAATTATTTAATTTAAATAAATATAAAATATTTTAAATAAAATTAAAATTTTATTTTAAATATTTAAAAAATTATAATTAAAAATTAAAATTAAATTTTTATTAAAGAATGATTAAATACTTCTTCAATTTTTTTTAAAGGATAAATATTAAGTTTATTTTTTACTATACTTGGCATATTTTCTAAATCTCTTTTATTTCCATAAGGTATTAAAACAGTTTTTATTCCACCTCTATGAGCTGCTAAAAGTTTTTCTTTTAACCCTCCTATTGATAAAATTTTCCCTCTAAGTGTAATTTCTCCTGTCATTGCAATATGTGCTTTAACTGGATTATTAGTTAAACAAGATACTAAAGCAGTACACATAGCTATTCCAGCACTTGGACCATCTTTAGGAGTTGCTCCTTCTGGTACATGTACATGAATATCATATTTTTCATAAAAATTTCTTTTAATTCCTAATATTTTTGATCTAGATCTTACAACAGTTAATGCTGCTTGAATAGATTCTTTCATAACTTCTCCTAAAGAACCAGTATATGTAAGTTTTCCTTTTCCTGGCATACAAGCAGTTTCTATAGTTAATAAATCTCCTCCAGTTTCAGTCCATGCAAGTCCAATAACTTGACCAACTTTATTTTTATATTCTGATTTTCCATAATCAAATTTTTTAATACCAAGAAAATCTTTTATATTATTAGAATCAACTAAAATTTTATTAATATTATTATTCATTAAAATAATTTTTACAGTTTTTCGACATATTTTTGCAATAGATCTTTCTAAATTTCTTACACCAGCTTCTCTTGTATAATAACGAATTATTTTAATAAAAGCATTATCTTTAATAGATAATTCATTTTTTTTTAAAGCATTTTGTTTTAATTGTTTATTAAATAAATATTTTTTAGCAATATTTAATTTTTCATCTTCAGTATAACCAGATAATCTTATAACTTCCATTCTATCTAATAATGGAGCAGATATATTCATAGTATTAGAAGTTGCAATAAACATAACATCAGAAAGATCATAATCTACTTCTAAATAATGATCATTAAAAGATACATTTTGTTCAGGATCAAGAACCTCTAAAAGAGCAGAAGCAGGATCACCACGCATATCATATGATATTTTATCAATTTCATCTAATAAAAATAATGGATTTTTTACTCCTATTTGAGATATTTTTTGTATAATTTTTCCAGGCATAGATCCAATATAAGTTTTTCTATGACCCCTTATTTCTGCTTCATCTCTAACACCACCTAATGCTATTCGTATATATTTTCTTCCAGTAGCACTTGCTATAGATTTTCCTAAAGAAGTTTTTCCAACTCCTGGAGGACCAACAAGACATAAAATTTGTCCTTTAATTTTATTAATACGTGTTTGAACTGCAAGATATTCTAAAATTCTTTCTTTAACTTTTTCTAAACCATAATGAGCTTTATCAAGTATTTTTTGAGCTTGTAATATATTTTTTTTTACTTTACTTTTTTTATACCATGGTATTGAAATCATACAATCAATATAACTTCTAATAACTGTTGCTTCTGCAGAAATTGGTGACATCATTTTAAGTTTTTGTAATTCTGATTCAGTTTTTTTTCTAGCTTCTTTAGGCATTCTTGAAGATAAAATTTTTTTTCTTAATATTTCATTTTCATCAGAAACTTCATCCATATCACTTAATTCTTTTTGAATTGCTTTCATTTGTTCATTTAAATAATATTCATGTTGACTTTTTTCCATTTGTTTTTTTACACGATTATGTATTTTTTTTTCCATTAAAAGTAATTCAATTTCAGATTGCATCATAATCATTAAATATTCTAATCTTTCAGACAATTTATTCATTTCAAGTATAGATTGTTTATTTTTAATTTTTAATGGCATATGAGCAGCAATAGTATCT